>VAZT01000011.1 GCA_005884825.1 Alphaproteobacteria bacterium | reverse complement strand
CCGGCGAAGGCCGGTGCCCATGCCAAACATGGATCCCGGCCTTCGCCGGGAAGACGAGAACCGGCGCATCCCGGTGAATGAACCGTATGAATCTGAGCACTAGCGCTGCCGTTTTAAGACTTCTGGCTGATCGTCTATTGCGATAACAGCGAAAAACAGCCAGCCGTGCCGCTGAGATTGCCCGAGTTCCAGGATTTCTGCGGCGAAGAAGAGATTGATGGCTGATAATGTTCCCGAGGGACAGCAACAAGAGACAGGCGAGGGGGTGACATTATCCCTGGCTCGGGTCGACATGGTTCGACGAAGGCGAAGCCCCAAAGGACCGAAGTAGACGCCGTCGGAACCACGTCGGGAAACCGCGCCCCGCGCCCGGAATTCCCACCAGGTCGGGCGATTACTCGGCCAACTGCCGCAACTCCGGCATTGCGCGTTCCAAACCCCGCGTAAAGCGCTCGACGACCTCGTCGATCTCGCTGCGCGTGATGCACAGCGGCGGCGAGAACGAGGTGATCTCGCCATAGGGCAGGGCGCGCACCGACACACCCTCTTCGAGCACTTTGCGGGAGATGATGCGGTGGGGTTGGGTTTGCGCGTCGAAAAACCGGCGGGCCTCTTTGTCGGCGACATATTCGACCGCGACCATCAGGCCGGCGCCGCGAACATCGCCGACAAAAGGGTTGTCAGCGAGCCGCTCGCGCAATTGGTCACGCAGGTACGCGCCCATCGCTGCCGAATTCTCGATGAGGCCCTCGCGTTCCATGATATCGAGGTTGGCCAATGCGACGGCCCCGCCGACCGGGTGGCCCGAATAGGTGAAGCCGTGCATCAGCGGTCCCATCTCGGGTGAGGCGTCGCGCAATACCTCCCAGATCTTCTCGGAGATCACCGACGCCGAGAGCGGGAAATAGGCGCTGGTGATGCCCTTGGCGAGCGTGACGATATCGGGCTTCAGATCGAACAGCCCCGTCGCGAACCACGAGCCGGTGCGGCCGAAACCAGTGATCACCTCATCGGCGATGAAGAGGATGTCGTGCTCGGCGAGAAGCTCCTGGACGCGCTCGAAATAGCCTTTGGGCGGCAGGAAAACGCCGCCCGTGCCCATGATCGGCTCGGCGATAAAGGCGGCAATCGTCTCCGCCCCCTCGCGCGCGATCAGCGCCTCGAGATCGCGTACCATGCGGGCGGTGAAGGCCTCCTCGTCTTCGCCCTTCTCGGCGAAACGGTAGAAATGCGGGCAGGAGGTATGGAGAACCCCCTCGATCGGAAGATCGAAAGCCTTGTGAAAGGCCGCGATGCCGGTGAGGCTTCCGGCGGCATAGGTCAAGCCGTGATAGCTGCCAAGCCGGGATATCACCTTCTTCTTCTGCGGCCGGCCGAGCAGATTATTGTAATAGCGCACCAGCTTGAAATTGGTGTCGTTAGCGTCCGAGCCTGAGGTGCCGAAGAACACCTTCGATAAATGACCTGCGTTCGCTTTCTCGCGGAACAGGGTCAGCACGCGGTCGGCGAGCCGGATGATCGGCTCGTTCGAGTGCGAGCCGAAGGTATGGTAATAGCCGAGGTCGCGCATCGCCTGCGCCGCCGTTTCGCCGAGTTCGGCGCGGCCGAAGCCGATGTTGACGCACCACAATCCGGCGCCGCAATCGATCAGCTCCCGACCGTGCCGATCCTTGACCCTGACCCCGGAACCCCCGGCGATTATCGTCGGGCCGTTCTTCAGGTGATCGGCGATCGAGGTTGCCGGGTGGATCAGGCTCTGCCGATCCATTTCCTCGAGCGAATAATTCTGTGCGGCGTTCAACATAATTCTCTCCTATCAGAGGCTTTTTGGCTCCCCGGGTAAAGAATTTCCGGCGGGACTTCAGGCTCGGCGATAATTGCCCAGCCGCCATCCCGCCAGGCGCGAAAAAAACAGCTGCGCCGCCCGGTGTGGCATGCGACGCCCTGCTGATCGACCAGCAGCAGCACCGTATCGCCGTCGCAATCGAGGCGGAGCTCGCGCAGCAGCTGAACCTGCCCGGAGGTCTCGCCCTTTCGCCAGAGCTTCGCGCGCGACCGTGACCAATAACAGGCGCGGCCCTCGTCGAGGCTGCACCTGCCTCGTTCCTTCTGACGGTTGCTCCTGTCGCATCACCGGATTAGGGTAGCACAGCAACGAAAACAATACCGGCTCCAAAGGCTTCGCGCTTGGACGACCTGATCCTCGAGACTCGGGGGTTGACGAAAGAGTTCCGCGGCTTCACCGCGGTGCATGCAGTGGATCTCAAAATCCGCCGCGGCACCATTCATGCGCTGATCGGCCCGAACGGGGCCGGCAAGACGACCGTGTTCAATCTCCTGACAAAGTTTCTAGAGCCGACCACCGGGCGCATTATCTATGATGGTCACGACATCACCACCGCGCGCCCGGCCGAGATCGCACGGCGCGGCATGGTGCGTTCGTTTCAGATTTCTGCGGTGTTCCCGCATTTGAAGGTGCGCGACAACGTCCGCGTGGCCTTGCAGCAAAAGCTCGATAACTCGTTTCGTTTCTGGCGCTCGGAGCGCATCCTGGACAGCCTCAATTCGCGGGCCGATGCGCTGCTCGAAGCGGTGGGCCTCTCGGGGTTCGAGGCCGCCCTTGCGGTCGAATTGCCCTATGGATTCAAGCGCGCGCTGGAGATTGCGACGACATTGGCGTGAGGACATCGGACTGATCTCGGCGCTGATCCGCAAGGCGGCAGCCGACCGCACGGTCCTGATGGTCGAGCACAATTTGTCGGTGGTGGCCGATCTCTCCGACATCATCACGGTGCTGACCCGCGGCCGTATCCTTGCCGAGGGCGGCTACGACGCTGTCTCGCAGAACCCAGAGGTGATGGAAGCGTATCTGGGGACCGGCCATGCCTGATGCGACGGTCACGGGGCAGCGACTCCTCGGTGTCGAGGAGCTGCACGCCTGGTACGGCGAATCGCACATCCTGCACGGAATGAGCTTTGCCGTCGGTCGGGGGGAAGTCGTCACCTTATTGGGCCGCAACGGCGCCGGGAAGACGACGACCCTGCGCGCGATCATGGGAATCGTTCCGCAGCGGCAGGGCTCGGTCGTCTTTGGCGGCACCCAGCTCGTCGGCCTCGCCTCCAACCGCATCGCCCGCCTCGGCATCGCCTATTGTCCGGAAGAGCGCGGCATCTTCGCCAGCCTCGACGTCGAGGAAAACCTGCTGTTGCCCCCGGTAGTAATGCCGGGCGGCATGACGGTCGACGAGATTTATACCATCTTCCCGAATTTGCGGGAGCGGCGCCGCAGCCAAGGCACCAAGCTTTCCGGCGGCGAGCAGCAGATGCTGGCGATAGGCCGGATGCTGCGCACCGGCGCGACGCTCCTGCTGCTCGATGAGCCGACCGAGGGGCTGGCACCGGTCATCGTCCAGCAGATTGGCGGGCTGATCCGCCGACTGAAGCAGAAGGGCCTCACGATCCTTTTAGTCGAGCAGAATTTCCACTTCGCCGCGACCCTCGCCGACCGCCATTACGTCGTCGAGCACGGGCGGGTCATCGACATGATCCGCAACGAGGATGTTGCGCGGAACACCGACAAGCTGCACGACTATCTCGGGGTGTGATGGCCTGCCCGAGTTGGATCGCACAGCGTGGGACATCCCCTCTCCGCCCTCGGGGGCGGAGAGGGTTAGGGTGAGGTGAGGGAGGCCCGGTGTTCCGAGGAGCGGCACCACCCACCTCACCCTCCCGTCGCTCCGCGGCGGGCCCCTCCCTCTCCCCCCGCAAACGGGCGGAGAGGGGTGAGATCTGAGACTTATTCGAGGAAGTACGAATGAAGCTTGCAGCAATTTTCGGTCTTACCGCCCTGCTCCTGTCCACGACAGCTTCCGCCGAGATCTCGGGCGATGTTGTCAAGATCGGCGTTCTCAATGACATGTCCGGGCTCTATGCCGATATTGGTGGAGCGGGGTCGGTCGAGGCGGCGCGCATGGCGATCACCGACTTTGGCGGCAGCGTCGACGGCAAGAAGATCGAGCTGATCAGCGCCGACCATCAGAACAAGCCGGATGTCGGTTCGGCAATCGCCACTCAATGGTTCGGCAATGACGGCGTCGACGCGATCGTCGACGTGCCGACTTCTAGCGTGGCGCTCGCCGTCCAGGAGGTCGCCCGCAACAAGAAAAAGGTTTTCCTGATATCGGGCGCCGCAGCCTCCGACCTGACCGGCAAGGCCTGTTCACCGACCTCGGTGCACTGGACCTATGACACCGTGTCGTTGGCGAACGGCACAGGCGCTGCGGTGGTCAAGGCCGGCGGCGACACCTGGTTCTTCATCACCGCGGACTACGCCTTTGGCCATGCCCTCGAGCGCGATACGTCAAGAGTCGTCGAAGAAAACGGCGGCAGGGTGCTGGGCTCGGTCCGGGCGCCGCTCAATACCGCGGATTTCTCCTCATTTCTGCTGCAGGCGCAAAACTCGAAGGCAAAGATCATCGGCCTCGCCAATGCCGGCGGCGACACGATCAACTCCATCAAACAGGCCGGCGAGTTCGGCATTGTGGAGGGCGGACAAAAGCTTGCCGGGCTCCTCGTGTTTATTTCCGATATTCACAGCCTCGGCTTGCAGGCGGCGCACGGGCTGCAGCTGACCTCGGCCTTTTATTGGGACCAGAACGACCAAACCCGCGCGTGGTCCAAGCGCTTCATGGATAAGATGAAGCGCGAGCCGACAATGGTCCAAGCCGGAGTGTATGGCGCGATCATGCACTATCTGGCCGCAATCAAGGCGACCGGCAGCGACGACGGCCCGACTGTCGTCAAACAGATGAAGGCGACCCCGGTCAACGACTTCATGACCAAGAACGGCAAAATCCGCGAGGACGGCACCCTCGTCCGCGACATGTATCTCTTCGAGGTGAAGAAACCTTCGGAATCAAAGGGTCCGTGGGATTACTATAAGCAGATTGCAGTGATCCCTGGCGAGGAAGCCTTCAAACTTCCCGGCCCCAACGAATGCCCGCTGGTCAAGGGCTGACAGGTCGTCAGCAGCCGCGCTTCCTACTCGCATTGCCGCAGCGGAACGATCAACACGAGCGAGTGTTGTCGGTGCGTTGCCGCGGGCGGCCGCCCCACTGCGAATGGGAGATCATATGCCGGAAACGGTCGTAATCACCGGGGCATCGGCAGGGGTCGGGCGCGCAACGGCGCATGCCTTTGCGGCGCGAGGGGCGCAGATTGTGCTGGTCGCGCGCGGGACCCAGGGGCTGCAAGCCGCAGCGGCGGAGGTCGAGAACTGAATTGCGCGATGGCGACTATCTTCGCTTGGTTTCATCGCATTTCTCCTGAAGAGTACCGCCGCGCGACCGAGGTGACCTATCTCGGCTTTGTCTATGGCACGATGGCCGCTTTGAAGCGGATGCGGCCGCGCAACCGCGGCACGATCGTACAGGTCGGCTCTGCCCTGAGCTACCGGGCTATACCGCTGCAATCGGCGTATTGCGGCGCCAAATTCGCGATCCGTGGGTTTACCGACAGCCTGCGGACGGAATTGATGCATGACGGGGTCGATGTGCACGTGGTAATGGTTCAAATGCCGGCGCTCAATACCCCGCAGTTCAACTGGGCGCGCAACAAGATGAGCCGGCGGCCGCAGCCGGTGCCGCCGATCTTCCAGCCCGAGATTGCAGCCGACGCGATCGTCTATGCCGCCCACTCACGGCGCCGCGAGGTTTGGGTCGGGGGTTCTAGCGTGCAGGCGATCCTCGCCAACAAAATCCTCCCCGGATTGCTCGACCGGTATCTCGCCAAAAAAGGTTACACTGGTCAGCTGACCGATGAACCGGCCGATCCCGAACAATCCGACAACCTGTTCGACCCGGTGTCCGGCGACCCCGATACGCATGGGCGCTTTGACAGCCGCGCCGCCAATTATAGTCTGCAGCTGTGGGCTACCGAGCACCGGGGTGCGCTGATTACGGGCACGTTTTCCGTTGCGGCGTTCGTCATCACATTGATTGCCAGAGGAAAGCCGCTGGCGAGGGTTTATCGAATGCCGGCCGAACCAGCTCGGCTTGATGAGCCTGGTCATTAATCCGGATCGATAACCCTGGCATTACACCAGGGCGTGCCAGGGCAAATCGGCGGAATGCTCGGGAACCAAGGACGTGTACCCGCGTTGAGCGGAGCGTTGGTTTGCGGAACATCTGGTGGCGATATTTGGCCCGAGAGCCAACCTGTTCATGAACGTCGCCCTGCTCGCGGCGGCAGGTGGCGTCACGTTTCTCTTGATCCTCATCTGGGTCGTGCCGGTGATGGGCTATAACAGTCAAGAACGGTACACCCCGCGGCAGCCGGTACCCTTCAGCCATAAGCACCACGTCAGTGGGCTGGGCCTCGATTGTCGTTACTGCCATACGACCGTCGAGATTTCGCAGAACGCCGGTATCCCGCCGATCCATACCTGCATGACCTGCCATTCACAGATCTGGACCAACGCGGAGATGCTTGCGCCGGTGCGGCAGAGCCTCGCCGAGGGCAAGCCGCTGCGCTGGACCCGCGTCTACACCCTGCCGGACTACGTCTACTTCGACCACAGCATCCACATAGCAAAGGGTGTCGGTTGCACCGAATGCCACGGGCCAATAGGCGACATGCCGCTGACCCGGAAGGCCACAACGCTCTACATGAGTTGGTGTCTGTCCTGTCACCGCGATCCGGCGCCGCATCTGCGGCCAAAGGATCAGGTGTTCAACCCGCATTGGCAGCGCACAGCCGATACCCCGTCGGGCAAAGAATTGATGGCGGAGTATCACATCCATCCGGAGACATTGTCGGATTGCGGCGTGTGCCACCGATGAGCGCGCCTGGCCGAAATTATTGGCGCAGTCTCGAGGAATTGGCGCTGCAGCTGATGGCGGCCTCGATGGCATTGGGCGGGCTGTCGGCCTGCGGTCCCGAGCCCAATCCGCGCCAGCTGCTCCCTTACGTCGAACAGGCGCCCGGGATCGTGCCCGGTCGCTCGCGCTATTACGCGACGGCGACGACCCAAGACGGCTATGCGACCGGCGTCCTGGTCGCCCATCAAATGGCGCGGCCGGTCAAGGTCGAGGGTAACCCCGACCATCCGGCCAGCCTCGGCGGTGCCAGCGCGATCATGCAGGCGACGATCCTGACGCTCTATGATCCGCGCCGCGCGCAGTCGATCGTCGGTAATGGTCAGATCGATACCTGGGAGAGTTTCATCACGGCTCTCTACGAGCGCCGCGACCGGCTCCTGGCGCGCGGCGGCGACGGGTTGCGGCTGCTGACCGGCAATATCACTTCGCCCTCCCTCGCCGCGCAAATCGCTGCACTGCAGCAGCAATTTCCGGCAATGCGCCGGCATCAATGGGAGCCGCTGCATCGCGACAACGAGTTTGCCGCGTCGCAGCATGCCTTCGGCCGGCCAGTCGAGCGCGTCTTGGATGTCGGCGCCGCCGACGTGATCTTTGCGGTCGAGAGCGATCTGATTTCCGCCGTGCCGGGGTGGCTCGCCTATGCCCGGCAATTTGCCGCGCGGCGCCGCCCGGACGAAACCGGCGGCCAGATGAGCCGGGTCTACGCGATCGAGAGCACGCCGACCCTGATCGGCGCCAAGGCCGATCATCGGCTGCCGATGCGGCCGCAAGAGATCCTGGACGGGATGCGCCATCTCGCCGCCGCGGTTGGCGCTGGGCCGCAGGAATGGGCCCAGTCGCAGACAAAGGACGCATCCTGGCTCGCGGCGGCGGCGCAGGACCTCATGCAACACAAAGGTCGCGCCCTGGTCCATGCCGGCCGCGAGCAGCCGGTCGAGGTGCATCTCCTCGCCGATGCCATCAACGGGGCGCTGGGAGCGTTCGGAAAGACGATCCGGCCGATCGAGCCGGTTGCGGTTGCGCCGATCCCGCACCAGCAATCGCTGCAGGAACTCGTCGCCGATATAACAGCCGGCCGGGTCGACACCTTGCTGATGCTGGAGACGAACCCGCTCTACAGCACACCCGTCGATCTCGACTTCTCGGGTGCCCTGAAGCGCGTACCGCTGTCGGTCAGTCTCGCGCTCTATGCCGATGAGACGGCTGAGGCAAGCACCTGGCTGGTCCCGTCAACGCATGAATACGAAGTCTGGAGCGATGCGCGCGCCTTCGACGGCACCGTGACAATTCAGCAGCCGCAGGTACGCAGGCTGTATGGCGGCCATTCGGCGCAGGAGCTGTTGGCAGTGCTGCTGGCCGACACGTCACCCGACGATTACGCGCTAGTGCGCGGCTATTGGCAGCAGGAGGCGCAACAAAAGGGGCGCGGCAATTTCGAGGCGTTCTGGAACGAATCCCTCCGCAGCGGCATTGTAAACGGCAGCGCCGCCGCGCCGGTAACGGCCGCTCCGAAATCCGATATTGCGGCCGGCTTGCCACCGACAGTGCCGGCCGAAACCGCAATCACCGTGCTTTTCCGTCCCGACCCGCTTGTTTGGGACGGCCGGTTTGCCGACAATGCCTGGCTCTTGGAGATGCCGCCCAACGGGCACAGTGTCCGTGCGCCGTTCTTCGTTCTGCCGGGCCAGGCGCCCGATTGCATCACCTTGCCGCTCGGTTTCGGCCGGCGAGCCGGCGGGCTCGGCGCCGATGTCGGCTTCGATGCCTACCCGTTGCGCAGCATCGGATCGCCCTGGCAAACGAAGGCTGCTCTCAGCAAGACCGGCGATATGTTGCGCCTCGCCACGACGCAAGGCCATGACCGGGTCGCCGGCCGCGATCTGATCCATGAGGGCACGCTCGCCGAGTACCAGAAGAACCCGCGTTTTCTCGAGCAGCAGAGAAACGAGGAATCGCTTTATCCCAGCTACAGCTACCTGCGTTACGCCTGGGCGATGGCGATTGATCTGAATTCCTGCATCGGCTGCCAGGCCTGCGTCGTTGCTTGTCAGGCCGAGAACAACGTTCCGGTCGTCGGCAAGGATCAGGTGCTGGCGGGCCGTGTCATGCATTGGCTGCGCATCGACCGGTATTATTCCGGGTCGCCGGATAATCCGGGCATCGCATTCGAGCCGATGCCGTGCATGCATTGCGAGAACGCGCCGTGCGAGGTGGTCTGCCCGGTGCACGCCACCGTGCACGACCACGAAGGACTCAACCTGATGGTCTATAACCGCTGCGTCGGCACGCGGTTCTGCTCCAACAACTGCCCCTACAAGGTACGAAGGTTCAATTTCTTCGACTACACCCTCAAAAATGACCGGCAGGCGGAGTCGTGGAACCCGGAAGTGAGTGTGCGTGGCCGTGGCGTCATGGAGAAATGCACCTATTGCATCCAGCGCATCCGCACAACGCAAGTCGATGCCCACCGTGAAGATCGCCCGGTCCGCGACGGCCAGATCCAGACTGCCTGCCAACAGAGCTGTCCGACGCAGGCGATCATCTTTGGCAATCGCAATGACCCGTCGAGCGCCGTCGCCCGTCGCAAGGCGAGCCCGCTCGATTACGTGCTGCTCGAAGAGCTCAACACGCGGCCGCGCACCAGCTATTCCGCGCTGATCCGCAATCCCAACCCGGCGATCGAGAGCGAGAAGGCATGAACCTTATCGATCTGCCGGGCGACGCGCCGGTCATCGAACCGGGCGTAACTCTGCGCTCGTTGAGCGAGGAGGTCAGCGATCGCGTGCTGCGCCCGCAGGCGCCGCGCTGGTGGTGGATCGGCTTCGGCATCTCGCTTGCGCTGTTTCTGACGCTCGTCGTCGCGACGGCGTGGCTGTTCGTCAACGGGATTGGGGTCTGGGGGGTCGATATCCCGGTCGCCTGGGGCTTTGCGATCGCCGAATATGTCTGGTGGATCGCGCTGGCGAGCGGCGGCACGATTGTCTCGGCGCTCTTTTACTTGACCCGCTCGCCGTGGCGCTCGGCGACCAACCGCATTGCCGAGACGATGATGCTCAGCGCGGCGGCCTCTGCCGGCATCATGCCGATCATGCATCTCGGCCGTCAGGGGTTCTTCTACTGGTTGTTCCCGTATCCGAACGTGATGGACGTGTGGCCGCAGGTTCGCAGCCCGCTGTGGTGGGACTTCATCTGTTTGCTCTGTTACATTCTGATGTCGATAATGTTCTATTACACTGGGCTGTTGCCCGACCTCGCCACCGTGCGAGACCAGGCGCAACATCGCCGAAAGCAGATGTTCTACGGCATTTTGGCGCTCGGCTGGCGAGGCTCGGCGCGCCACTGGCGCAACTACCAGAGCGTCTACTTCATCATGTGCGCGATCATGGCGCCGATGGTCATTTCGGTGCACAGCGTCGTCGGCCTCGATTTTGCCGGCGGGCTCACTACCGGCTGGCACTCCACTCAATTTCCACCCTATTTCTTTTTTGGCGCGGTTATTTCCGGGCTCGCGCTGGTCATCATGCTGACCATCGTGGTGCGCCACGGTTACGGTTTCCAGGGCATCATCACTGCGTATCATCTCAACGCCATGGGCAAGATCATGCTCACCGGCAGCCTAATGTTGGGCTATTCCTATGTCTGGGAGGCATGGGGGCCGATTTACGCCAACAGCATTGCCGACCGCACTGCGTTTCTCGACACCATCTTCGGCACTTACGCTCCGACCTATTGGGCGAGGGTCACCCTCAACATCATCATCCCGCAGCTATTGTGGTTGCCGATTGTGCGTCGCAGCGAAATCCTGCTGTTTCTGATTTCGGCCGGCATCATCGTGGGCATGTGGCTGGAGCGCTTTGACATCGTCATACCGAACCTTGCCCGCGACTGGATGCCGTCCTATTGGGGGGTATACTACCCGACATTGTGGGATTGGGCGACACTGGCAGGCTCGATCGGCCTCTTCCTGAGCCTGTTCTTCCTGATGATGCGCTTCTTGCCGATGGTCTCGATCTCGGAAGTGCGCGAGATCATCGCAAAGGGGGAGACGAAATGAGCGAGCGCGGGCTGTTCGGGCTGGCCGGCAGCTTTGCTTCCTCCGACGCCTTGACCGAGGCGGCGCTGCACCTCCGGTCATTGGGCTTTCGCGAAGTCGAGGCCTACACTCCTTACCCCGTCGAAGGACTGGATGAGGCGCTGCGGCCTTGCCGCCCCAACCGGCTGCCACTGCCGATCTTTCTCGGCGCGGTCTTCGGCGCGGCCATGGGTTACTTCATCCAGTATTGGGACGAGGCTCTCGACTACCCGCTCAATGTCGGCGGGCGGCCGCACAATAGCTGGCCGGCCTTTACGGTCGGGACCTTCGAGTTGATGGTGCTGTTCGCCATCGCAGCTGGTTTTTTTGGGTTGCTGGCGTTCTGCCGCCTGCCGCGTCTTTATCATCCGATCTTTTCTGCCGTGGAGTTCGAGCGGGCCTCGGTGGACCGCTTCGTTCTGTGCGTCGAGGCGCATGACCCGAGCTTCGAGCTGCAGAGCATTCGCCGCATCTTCGAGCGGCACGGCGCCGAGAGCGTCACCGAGGTGTCCGCGTGAAGCTGAGACACGCTATTACTGTCGCAAGCTTGGCCGTCGCGTTGGCTGCTTGCGACAACATGGCCAATCAGCCGAAGCGGCTGCCTTACGAGCTGCCCTACGGCGCGCAGGCGAATTGGCCGGCGCTGCCCCCGCAGCATATCATCGCCCACGACGAAAAGCCGGTAGCGGTCCCGCCGGTCACGATGGCGCTTCTGGAGCGCGGACAGCAGCGTTTCGACATCTACTGCGCGCCGTGCCACAGCAAGATCGGCGATGGCCGCGGCATGATCGTACAGCGCGGGTTTCCGCAGCCGCCCTCCTATTACATCGCGCGGCTGCGCGACGCGCCGAACCAGCACTTCTACGATGTCATCACCCACGGCTACGGTGCGATGTATTCCTACGCTGATCGCGTTGGGGCGGAGGATCGTTGGGCGATCGTCGCCTATATCCGGGCATTGCAGGCGAGCGCCAGCGCTCAGATCGCCGACGTACCGCCTGATAAGCGGCAGACTCTGCAATGAACGCGGACCGGGCCTGGGCCCGGCTAAACCTGACCGCGCTCTGCGCGCTCGTTCTCGGGGTAGTCGGGTGCGCGGTCGGCGCCGCCATTGATGTGACGGGGTTCTTCGGCGCCTGGCTCTGCACCTTTCTGTTCTGGCTCGGTGTGCCATTGGCCGGAATTACCTTGGTGCTGGTCCATGACCTGAGCGGCGGGGAATGGATGGCCACTGCCAGACCCGTGCTCAACGCGGCGATCGCGACGATGCCGCTGGCCAGCTTGGCCGGAATCCCGGCCTTTATCGGACTGCATCAGCTCTACAGCTGGACACATCCCGCGCCGAGCCTCGGCAATACCTCTTACCTCAATACCCACGCTTTCCTACTGCGCTATGCTGCCTACATTGTGCTGTGGAACCTGCTCGCGGCTTTTGCGCTGTGGGGACCGCGACAGGACGGTGAACCGATTGCGCCCGCGCTGTCCTGGTTGAGCGGCTTGGGACTCATCCTGCTGGCTTTCTCCGCCGCTTTCGCCTCGATCGACTGGATCCTCTCGCTGGAGCCAGCATTCTGGTCGTCGATTTTTCCGATGATAGCCGGATCAGCCTGGTTCAATACCGGGCTTGCATTGATGCTGTTTGTGGTAGCCGTAATCCCTGCCCTTGGAGACCGACATCGCGGACAGATGGCCGATATTGCCGCCATCCTTCTCGCGACGACAATCCTTTGGGCCTATGTCGATTTCATGCAATTTTTGATCATCTGGGAAGAGAATCTCAAATCCGAGATCCCTTGGTATTTGCTCCGCATCGGCGGTCCTTGGGCGGGAGCGCTCTTCGTCTCCGTCGGGTTCGGATTTTTCGTACCGTTCTTCGCGTTGCTGACGTACCCGGGCAAGCGGAGCTGTGCGGTCGTCGCGACGGTATGCTCGCTGATCCTCATCAGCCGCATTGCCGACAAGTGGTGGCTGGTGCTGCCCGAGTTTCGTCACGCCGGCCCGTTCTGGCTCGACGCTGCCGCGATCCTCGCCCTCGGCGGGCTCATGCTGCTGCTGTTCTTTTGGGGGCTGCGCGACCCAGGCGCGGTGAGGCTCGGAGCGATCCCCTCCTGGAAAATTCACCATGGCTGAGATCGCCGAGCGCGTCGAAGACAATCCGAAGACCGCCTTCGAGAAGTCCGATTGGCCGCTCGGCACCATCGGCCTGGCATTGCTAGGGATCCTGATCTTTCTGGCGATCGCGCCGTTCGTGCTTATGGGCGCGTTTCCCAGAGCCGTCTCGGACGTCAGCCGCGCATTGACAGTCGAACCACCGCAACCGCGCCTGCAGACCGATCCTTCGGAGGATCTCGCGCGGTTTCTCGTCGATGAGGACAAGCGCCTCAGCACCTATTACTGGATCGACAAAAAGAAAGGCATCGTCCACATCCCGATCGAGCAGGCGATGCAAGAGCTCGCCGAGGAAGGGATCGTCGGCTTCCCGCGGGGCAAGCCGTGAGCGCCGCCTCGGCCGTGCTGGCGTTGGCGCTTCTGGCATTGTCGGGCTGGACAAGGAATGCGCTCGCCGGTGAGGACTTCTCCGAACTCGCGTTTCGGCCGCACCCCGGCGCGCGTTTGCCGTTGGCTTCGGAATTCGTCGATAATCAGGGCAGCGTCGTGCCGCTCGGGAGATTTTTTGTCGGCAAGCCGGTGGTGCTGGTTCTCGATTACCTGCGGTGCAAGACTCTGTGCGGCCTGACCCTGGAGAACCTCGCGGCGGGGCTCGGTGCGTTGCCGCTCGATGCCGGGCGCGACTTTAATGTCGTGGTGATCAGCATCGATCCACGCGACAACCCGGCTGATCTCGCGGCCGCCAAGACTAAATATCTCGGCATCTATCATCACGCAGCGGCGGATGACGGCTGGCATTTCCTTACTGGACCGCGGCCGATGGTACAGCGCGTCACCGATACCGTCGGTTTCCCTTATCGGTACGAACCGGCGCTCGACCAATACATCCACCCTGCCGGTTTTATCGTCGCCGCTCCCGACGGCAGCCTCAGCCGGTATCTGCTCGGCGTCAACCCGCAGCCCACTGAGCTGGAGAGCGCTCTCAATGATGCGGCGCACGGGAAGACTGTTGGGTTAGTGACGCGGCTGCTGCTGCTGTGCCACGGCGATGCTCCGCAGCTAGGCCGGTACAGCCTGGCCGTCGAGGGAGCATTCGTGGTGGCCAACCTTGTAGCGATGATCGGCGGCATTGCCGCCTTCGTCGCGATCCGACGGCGGCGGCGGCACGGGTGAGGCGATGGACCATTGGATCCAGTTCTGGCCGAGAACCGCTGCCGTCAACGGCGAGGTCGTCAACGCGCTCTACATCGCAGAGCTCGCCGTATGCGGCCTGATCCTGATGACCGTCGTCGGCCTGATGTTCAGCTTTTGTGTGCGTTACCGCGCCGGCAGCACCGCATCCCGCGCCAATCTGACGGAAAAAACCTGGCACTGGGAGATCGGCTGGACCACCGCCACGCTTGTGCTCCTTCTGATCGGGTTTGTCTGGGGAGCAGCTGTGTATATCTGGCTTTATAAATCACCGCTTGGCGATCTCGAAGTCTACGTCGTCGGCAAGCAGTGGATGTGGAAAATGGAGCATCCGGGCGGTCAGCGCGAGATCGATGCGCTGCACGTGCCGGTCGACAAGACGGTACGGCTGCTCCTGGCATCGCAGGACGTCATCCACAGCTTCTTCATTCCGGCGTTCCGTATCAAGCACGACGCCGTGCCCGGCCAGTACGAGACGGTGTGGTTCAAGGCCACCAAGCCCGGCACATATCTGATCGAGTGTTCGGAGTTCTGCGGCACCGAGCACGCGCATATGAAAGGCGAAGTCGTCGTCATGGAGCCCGCCGCGTTTGCGCTTTGGCTCAGGGACCAGGGTGTCCGCGAATCGCTTGCTCAGGAGGGTGAGGCACTGTTCCGCGAACACGGCTGCAGCGGCTGCCATGGGGAGAACAGCACGGTGCATGCTCCCAGCTTGGTGGGCGTCTACGGCGGTATCGTGCATTTGCAGGACGGTTCCGCGGTGCGGGCCGATGAGCGCTATCTACGAGACTGCATCCTGCTGCCGCGGACATTCACCGTCGCCGGCTACCCGCCGGTGATGCCCGATTTCTCGGGCCAGCTCGGCGAGGACGATCTCGTCAAGCTGATCGCCTACATCAAATCCCTTGCCAGATAGGGGCGGGAAAATGGCGACGATTACGGCCGGTCTCCCGACCAGCTACGTAACCTCCGAAAATACGATCAGCTCGTGGCTGCTGACCAAGGACCACAAGCGGATCGCATTGTTGTTCTTTGCGTCTATCACATTCTTCTTTTTCATTGGCGGTATTGCGGCGACATTAATTCGGATGCATCTGGCGACGCCGGAAGGCCTGCTGCAGCCGGACATCTACAACCGCATGTTCACGATGCACGGCATCGTCATGGTGTGGTTCTTCTTGATCCCCTCGATCCCGACCACGCTCGGCAATTTCATTATACCGCTGGCGATTGGCGCCCATGATCTGGCGTTTCCGCGGATAAATCTCGCCAGCTGGTACGTGTTCAATTTGTCGGGTCTCGTGCTTCTCTATGCGCTGATCATGGGGGGCATCGACACCGGCTGGACCTTTTACACTCCTTACTCGACGTTGTTCGCGAACGGATATGTCATTGCCGCGACATTGGCGGTGTTTATCAACGGGTTTTCGTCGATAATGACCGGGTTGAACTTCGTCGTGACGATCCATCGCCTTCGCGCCCCCGGCATGACATGGATGCGGCTCCCGCTCTTCGTCTGGGGAATCTATTCGGTCAGCCTGGTCATGCTGCTCGCCACGCCGGTATTGGCGATGACGGTCCTTCTAGTGGCGATGGAGCGGTTTATGGGGGTCGGCATCTTCGACCCGGCGCGTGGCGGCGATCCGCTACTGTTTCAGCACATGTTCTGGTTCTACTCGCATCCCGCCGTTTACATCATGATATTGCCGGCGATGGGCGTCGTCAGCGAGCTGATCACCTGCTATGTCCGAAGGCCGATCTTCGGCTACACCGGAATGACTTATGCGCTGATGTCGATCGCGATCATCAGCTTCTTTGTCTGGGGTCATCACATGTTCACGGCGGGAATCTCAATCTATTCCGCCGTAGTATTCTCGCTGATGACGTTCTTTGTCGCGGTTCCGTCGGCGATCAAAGTGTTCAACTGGACGGCCAGCCTGCACAAGGGCTCGATAACCTTTGATGCGCCGATGCTCTATGCGCTCGGCTTTGTCCTATTGTTCACGATCGGCGGATTGACCGGGCTGATCGTTGCGACCGTCGCGCTCGACGTTCACCTGCAGGATACTTACTTCGTCATCGCGCACTTCCACTACATCATGGTCGGCGGCACGGTCAGCGCGTTTTTCGGCGGACTGCATTACTGGTGGCCGAAGATAACCGGACGGCTCTACCCCGAGATGTGGGCGCGAATGGCCGCCCTGCTCACCTTCGTCGGCTTCAATCTCACCTTCTTCCCGCAGTTCATCCTGGGTTATCTCGGCATGCCCCGACGCTATTACGCCTATCCGCCGGAATGGCAGGCGTGGAACGTGCTGTCCTCGGCCGGCGCCTCGATCCTCGCCGTCGCCTATATCCTGCCGCTCGGCTATCTCGGTTGGTCGCTCTTGCGCGGCGAGCGGGCGGCCCCCAATCCGTGGCGCGCGACCGGCCTCGAATGGCAAACTTCGTCACCACCCCCCAAGCACAATTTCGAACGCACACCCGTCGTAACCGCGGGGCCGTACCTCTACGACCCAGAGGACGGCGGCTTCATTGCGCAGAACGGCGCGGTGAATGCGTAGCCTTCAACCCGAGATACAATATGCGACGCTGTCTCAGCAGGGCGAGACGGCACAGCTCGGGATGTGGGTATTCATCGCGACCGAGACATTGTTCTTCGGCGCGCTAATCTTCACCTATTTCATCTACCGCGACGCCTACCCCAAAGAATTCGCCGAGGCCGGGAAGGACGCGGTGCTGTGGTGCGGCAGCGTCAATGTCGGGCTGTTGTTGACCAGCAGCTTGACAATGGTTCTCGCGATCGACGCTGCGGCCGACGGGCGGCGCCGCCATCTGAAAAATTGGCTGCTCGCCACCGCAGGTCTCGGCATAGCCTTCGTCTGCGTCAAAGGCGTGGAATGGTGCTTGGACCTCGCCCATCACGACGTGCCGTCGATCAATTTCATCATGAAGCCGGCGGAAGCGCCAGCCGGCGAGCTGTTCTGGGTCTTCTACTTCATCGCCACGCCGCTGCACGCGCTTCACCTGCTGATCGGGCTCGGCCTCATTTTGTACATGCTGTGGCGCGTCCGCCGCGGCGATCTTACCCCTGCCTATTATGCGCCTCTCGAGGTGGTCGGGCTCTATTGGAGCTTTGTCGACACGGTCTGGATTTTCCTCTATCCGTGCATCTACCTCGTGGGCCGGTCATGAAGTCGGGCGCGAAGCACGAACCGGCACTGCTTTACGTGATGGCCTGGCTGGTGCTGGTGCTGCTCACCGGCGTCAGCTTGTGGACCGCGTTTCTCGGGCTCGGCATGTATGCCCCGGTCGTCGAGTTCGGCATCGCGGCGACCCAGGCGGCGATCATCTTCATCCTGTTCATGCGCCTCAAGGGGCCGCCGTCCCTCAAGTGGCTGTTCGCCGGCAGCGGCTTCCTTTGGTTGTTGTTTCTGTACGGACTCAGCACGACCGATTACGCAACGCGGCAAGGTTGGCCTTCATAGTCGGGGAGCGCGGAACGTCGGCTCATGCCCGGCGTTTTCCGCATATGAGAAAAGCGATACTTGCCGCGGTGGTGGTTCTGGCTGGACCGGGGATCGCGGCTGCGCAGACCAGCACGCCGCAAACCAACACCTTTGTGGCTCCGGGGGCGCCGGTGATCTCGGCCGACTCGCCGCCGGCTCGCAACCCGAGGATCAACCCGAGCGCGGCGGGTCTCAGCCAAGGCAGAATGGCTGCGCCGAACCCCGTCGGACCCGGCGAGGAGCGCACCGCCAGCAGGGGCGAGATCAGCGAACCGCAGGCGCGGCGCTGGTTGCGCTATTACGGCTACACCGGCATCGCCAATCTGCACGTCGACCAGAATGGCCATTGGCAGGCGCAGGCCACCCGCAACGGGCGGCGTGTAAAGGTCGCGCTGGACGACCGCGGGACCGCTACGGAACAGAAATAATTCCGGCCCGCTAGATCAGTTGTAGACCGGTTTGGTGCCGGGCATGGGCGAATAGCCGAAGCTGCCGCGGGCAATGATCGCCTCGCTCCGCATCCAAACTGCCAGCTCACCAGGGCCAGGCCGTAACCGGTTCAGATTTTTTCATGCGCGCTCGATCGCCGAAAATCTCAAGCAAGGCTTCGCGGGCCGCGCTTCGCATGGTCGGAATAGACGAGCAGGCGGGGGTTCAGCTCGGCGATAGACCGCACTCCGAGGAGACCGAGGTCGCGCAGGATTTCCTCACGCAGAATGTCGAGGGCCCGCTTGGCGCCGTCTTTGCCGGCGGCTGCAACGCCGTACAGAACCGCGCGCCCGGCCAACACCGCGTCGGCGCCGAGGGCCAGCGCCTTGATCACATCGGTGCCGCGGCGAAAGCCGCCGTCCACGAAAATCGCGATCCGGTCACCGACCGCTTGGCGCGCCGCCGGGAGGAGGTCGAGCGGGGCAACTGCCCAATCCAACTGCCGCCCGCCATGGTTGGAGATCGCCACCGCATCGGCGCCGATTTCGGCGGCGCGTGCGATGTCTTCGACGTTCAGGAGACCCTTGATGACAAGCTTCCGCGGCCAGCGCTCGCGTATCCGGGCAATTGTATCCCAGGAAAGCTTGCGATCCATCTGCGAGCGGATCCAGTGGGCGCTGTCGAAAAATCCCCGCCTGTCCTTTGGGACGAACTCGATGACATTCTCGAAACGTGGCATGCCATGGGTCAAAATCCCGCGAGCAAACCACCGCGGATGCATCAGCGCATCGAACTTCGAGCTCCAGCTCAATGATTTCGGGCCTGCGGTCGTGCGTTTGTGCCATTCCCGGTTGCCGTAGATCTGCGCATCGACAGTGACGATCAGCGCTTCACAGCCGGCATTGCGCGCCCGCTCGATCAAGGTCTCGCGCACCCCGGGCGGGCCAAAGACGTAGAGCTGCCACCAGTAACGCAGTCCCGGCACGCGTGCGACCCGGTCCATCCCGTCATTCGACATTGTGCTCTGCGCAAACGGAATGCCGATTTCAGCCGCAGCCTCGGCGAGCCGCAAATCGGAGTGTGGCCAGAACAACTCGTTGAGGCCGGTTGGCGCCACAATGACAGGGATCGTCGTCTTTCGGCCGAACAATACCGTCGAGGCATCGCGATGTGACACGTCGACCAACGAGCGGTGAAGAAAACGCCATTCGGCGAGCGCAGCGATGTTGCGAGCGAGCGCGGCCTCGTCCTCGCCTCCCGCTTCGAGATATTCCAGAACAAACCCTGGCAGCCGCCGATGCGCCATTGCCCGCAGATCCTCTACCGTCACGGCGTGCTCGATATTGGTGCCGGCGTAAAACCGGCGCAGCGGGCTGGTCCCCAGAACGGCAGGCGAAGCCCAGGCTAAGGTTTTTTCCGCCGGTGCAAAGTCAGGAGGCATCCGACCAGCACCTCGAATGCCGGGTCTGGCAGCTAACGCGAGCGCGCCGGCAGCCACTCCCAATGCGGCGAGTGCGGCCCCGCTGCGCCATGCGGTCTTGTCGCGGCCGTCGCCGCGGGGGGTGTGGGCCGGCGACTGGGCGGAGGCAGTATCGCTCGCCGGCATATGCCCGATCTGGTCCATCACCAAGCCCTCACAGCTCGCCGCGCCGCGCCAATTCGCGGATGCGGTCGCCGATGCGCCAGGCGAGCGCCTGGATCGTCAATGACGGATTGACGCCCGCCACGGTCGGAAATAGCGAGCCGTCGCAGATCCACAGATTGGGGATATCCCAGCATCGTCCGTCGGCATTCGTGACGCTCTCATTGGGATCGGCGCCCATCCTGCAGGTGCCGCCGAGATGGGCAGTGTCCTCGGCAGACCAGATGTCCTTTCCGCCGGCCGCCTGCAAAGCCTCGGACATAAAGCGTATCGCGTGCTGGTACAGCTTTCGGTCCTCTTCGCCATAGGAGAACACGACACGAGGAATACGCAGACCGTATTCATCGGTTTCGTCCGCCAGCTCGACCCGGTTCTTTTCCTGCGGCAACACCTCGCCGACGATCTTGAGACCGGCTTGATGGTTGTACTTCGCCATCTCGTTGCGCAATTCCATGCCCCACAGGCCGCGCTGCCCGGTGACTGTATCGGCGTACTCGATCGGCAACGGGCCCTGGCTCATATAGGCGTACCCGCCTGGGAAATCCTTGCCGCTATCGGTGTAGTTCCAATGCTCGGTTATCGCCAATGACGGCGGGGCCTTGTACCAGCGGATCTCTTCGTCGAAAGTCCCGTAAACCGCGTGGTTCGACTGAACCATAAAAAATTTTCCGACCATGCCGCGGCTATTGGCGAGCCCGTCGGGAAACTGGGGGCAGGCGGAATTGAGCAGCAGCCGCGGGGTCTCGATCGCATAGCCTTGATCGCCCACGGGATCCAGGTGACGAGCGCGCTCTGTTTGGCGTTTGTCGAACAGCCGAATTTGCAGAACCCGCGATAGACGCAGGGATGGGCCTTGCCGCGCGGCGCGGAAACGGTGGCAAGAGGGGTCGCCGCCCATTTGATGCCGAGCGCTTCGCAGCCGCGCGCCAGCACGAGCCCCGCCGCATTCATCTCTTGCTGACGGTAGGGGTAGCGGCCCCGCGGCGGGCCCCACGGATAATTCACCGGCCCGGCGATTTTCAGCGCA
>VAZT01000347.1 GCA_005884825.1 Alphaproteobacteria bacterium | reverse complement strand
CGTCCCGCGACACCTTATAGCTACAAAGTGACGGTCACCCTCAGCGGCGGTACCCAGGGGCCAAGTTCACCGGTCGTGACGGCAACCACGCTTCCAGCGCCGCCGCGGTGCGACACACCGGGGAGCTGTCCGCTCCCTTGATAGCCTCTAAGCCTCCGCGGCGAGCCGTTCGAGCAGCAGCTCGGCGGCTTTTGCCTCGGCGATGCGCTTTGACGAAGCAGTCGCGGTGGCACTGTCGCGGCCGGCGACCTTTGCCGCGACGGTAAAGCGCAAGGCGTGGTCGGGTCCGCTGGTGGCGACGAGTTCGTAGCTCGGGAGAGCCAAGGCGCGCGCCTGTGCCCATTCCTGCAGGGCGGTCTTCGGGTCGCGCGGCGGCCCCTCCATTTCGTCGATCAACGGCTGCCAGAACCGGCGCACGAAGCCCGAAGCGGCCTCGAAGCCGCCATCGAGGTAGATCGCCGCGATCAGAGCCTCGCAAACATCGGCGAGAATTCCCGGGTTGGCGGCGGCCCCCGCCGCTTGTTCGGCGCGAGACAGGAGCAGATGGTCTCCGAGCCCGATCGTCTGGGCGACGCGCGCGAGCGCCTCGCCACGAACGAGATGCGTCAGTCGGCGCGTCAGGTGCCCCTCGGGCTCGCTCGCGAAGCGCCGCCATAAGAGATCCGCGATGACGAGACCCAGAACTCGATCGCCGAGAAATTCGAGGCGCTCATAGCCGCGGTGGGAAGGCCTTCTGCCGCGGCGGCCGCGGCTATGCTCGGACGCCAGCGCGCTCGGATGGGTCAGGGCTTCTTCGAGGAGTTCGGGTCGAGCGAAGAGATACCCGATTTTTTGCCCGAGGTCGGCGGTCAATCGATGCCCGTCAATCAATGGCCGGTCAATCGATCCCCTGGACGCCGTGGAACAACCGGCCATACCGTATCGCGAACGGCCATTTCCAGATTTCCCAGAGCCGGGCCGACCCGTCTGTCGAGAAAAAGATGAACTGGGCTTTCCCGATCAGGTTCTCCGCCGGTACATAGCCGACAGCGGATAATACCCGACTGTCCTGTGAGTTGTCGCGATTGTCGCCCATCATGAAATAGTCGCCGGGCGGGACGACATACTCTTGCGTGTTATCGAGCGGCCCATTGTCGCTCATCTCGATGATGCGATGCTGCACGCCGTTCGGCAGCGTTTCTATGTATTGTGCAAGCGGGATGACGGCGCCGTTCCCCTCCTGATAGAGGTAGTCCTCGATGCGCCTGCGCGGCACCGGCTGACCATTGAGATGGAGGATGCCGTTCTTCATCTGAATATGATCGCCGGGCAGCCCGACGACCCGCTTGATGTAGTCGGTCGAATTGTCGGTCGGCAATTTGAAGACCACGACGTCGCCGCGCTCCGGCGAATGGAAGAAAATCCGTCCGGAAAGCAGCGGCAATCCAAAAGGCAGCGAGTAGCGGCTGTACCCGTACGAGAATTTTGAAACGAAGAGATAGTCGCCTACCAGCAAAGTCGGGACCATCGACCCCGACGGAATATTGAATGGCTCATAGGCAATTGTCCGGACGACGAGTGCGATCAGCACGGCATAGACGATCGTCTTTATCGTGTCGAGGACGCCGCCGGCAGATTTTTTCCGGGTCAGGACCGTAGGGCCGGATTTGGATTTCATGGAATTCCTTGGGGGCCTGGAAGGCGGGACGAGCTCAAGCCCGTGTCACGAGTTGAATTAGGGATACGCGCGCTCGAAAACCCGGCGTTCTTGCGCCGGCACGGCGGTGATGATCACGACGGCCTGGGCGAGCGGCGGCTCATCGGTCAACGTGACATCGAGCCGGGCCGTCATACCTTCCGGTGTGATCTCTTCGAGCCGCCGCAAGGCGCCGCCGGTCAACCGCATACAGGGCTGCCCCGAAGCCAAATTGACGACCCCGAGATCGCGCCAGAACACGCCGTGGCGAAACCCGGTGCCGAGCGCCTTCGAACAGGCTTCCTTGGCGGCAAACCGCCGCGCGTAGCTGGCCGAGCGGTTGGCGCGCCGGTCGCATTTGCGGCGCTCGGCATCGGTGAAGATGCGTTCGAGAAAGCGATCGCCAAAGCGCTCCATCGCCTGCTCTATGCGACGGATATC
>VAZT01000099.1 GCA_005884825.1 Alphaproteobacteria bacterium | reverse complement strand
TCGGAAATCATGGTTCGCAGAAGTCGGTTACAGCGACGGCAAGTTTCCGGAAACCTGGGAGGAGTATCGCGCGACCGGCAAGAAGCTGAAAGCGCAAAACCGTCCGTTCGGCCAGACCCTCGGCCACACCTTTGGCGATGCACCGGTGTTTTGGTACCCCTACCTGTGGTCCTGGGGCGGCAAGGAGGTCGAGGCGGACGGCAAGACCGTCGCGCTCAAAAGCAAGGAGACCCTCGAGTCGGTCAAATTCGCGGTCGCGTTTTGGAGCGACTGCTGCGACCCGGGCGGCCTCGCCTGGGATGATTCGAGCAACAACCGGGCTCTCCTTGCTGGCACGGTGAGCTCGACCAATAACGGCGCCTCGATCTATTTAGAAGCCAAGAAAAAACCCGAAACATACTTGACCGAGACTGGAGCGCCGCTGTGGAAGGACATCTTCCACACGCGGCTGCCGAAGGGCCCCGGCGGTCAGTTTAGCCTGCCGTTCCCCTTCTCGGACATGGTCATGGGCTATTCAAAAAATCAGAAGGGCGCCAAGGACTTCCTGCGGTGGATTCACTCGAAGCCGGTTTACGACCAGTGGTTCACTTCGCAGCAAGGATTTACCTTGGGGCCGACGGTCGAGTGGCAGAACCACCCGCTGTGGCAGAATGATCCGATTATGCTGCCGTTCCGCTCGCTCGCGGAGATCGGGCGGGTTGCCGGCTATGCCGGGCCACCCAACCGAGCAGCGGCGGAGGTCGTGACCAAGTACATCATCACCGACATGTACGCGAAGGCGGTACAGGGCATGCCGGCCGAGGATGCCGTCAAGTGGGCCCATGGGGAGCTGGCGAAGATCTATACCTGACACTCGCGCCATCCATCTCCAGATCCATGACGACTTGCTGCTCGCCGTCAACGGGCCGAGCATGTGGACGATGCAGGTCGATGCTCAGGCCTACTACTCGGGATCGCCGGCCGGCCTCCTGAAGGGCCGGCAGTACACGGCTGGCGTCCGCGTCTACGACATCGCGCATCCTGAGGCGCCGCGCGAGATCGCCTTTATGGCCACCGAGGGTATGGGGCCGCATCGCATCTGGTATGTCGGTGGGCGTTACGCTTACGTCTCGATCCAGGGGCCTTGAGCCGTTCGTGCGTCCCCTCCTCATCCGCCCCCATCAGACGCGAGTACCCGGCCACGTCGGCGGCGAGGATCGCGGTGAGACGGCGCCAACGGCGTCAGTGCCTTGAAGTCCCCAGCGGCGTGTCGCGCTTGGAACCCATCGGGCCGGCGTCTCGGAGCGCCCATCGTTACTTTATTTTATTTCATCTGCTATCTCGATCGCGTGAATATCGGGTTCGTGACGCCGCTCATGAACAAGGATCTTGGGCTCAGCTCGTATAACTTCGGGCTTGGCGCAGGCGCCTTTTTCTGGGGCTACCGGCATTGGCATCGCCTGGGTCAACTCGGTCGGCATCTGGGCGGCAGCGTCTCCCCGCCGATCGTCGGTTGGCTCAAAGACTACACCGGGAACTTTACCGGCGGGCTCTATGCGCTGGCCGCCTTTGGGGTACTCGCCGCGATCGTCGCGGCGCCCTCAAGGGAATGGCTTTTCACAGCGTGATTAATGAGAACAGGACATCGGCCGCAAGATTGTCCACAACATCGTTTCCCGCTTCGCGCCAGAGGCTCGGCAGAGAAACCAGATCCTGGTAATTTTGCTCGTCGAATTTCAGCTGGATTTCCTGTTGCAGGTGGCGGGCCGGCGATACGCGCCGACTGGGTGGCTGGGTGGCAGCAGCCGCGACCGGCCGAACAGCTTCTCGCGCAAGGTGCCGGGCAGGTAGTCGCGCTTGTAGGCGCCGCGCTCCTGCAAGATCGGCACGACCAAATCCACGAAGTCCTCAAGGCTCTCGGGCGTCACGATGCGGCTCAGATTGAAGCCGTCGATGTCGGTTTCCTCGACCCAGGCGATCAGATCGTCGGCCACCTCCTCGGCCGAACCGACGATCGCCGGGTTGCGGCTGCCCAACGCCATCCGGCCAACTATTCGTCGCAACGTCCACGGCTCTGCACTCATTGTCGTCAGGGTCTCGACCGCCGAGTTGATCGCGTCATTCTTCACGTAGCGGATCGGCTCGTCCTGCTCGTAACGTGAGAAGTCGAGACCGGTAGAGCTTGAGAAATGCGCCAGCGCGCCCTCGACGCTGGCGTGTTTGTGATATTCCCGATACTTCTCCTCGGCCTCGCGTCGCGTGCGGCCGACGACGGCAGCGCGGTTGTAGAAAATCAGGATGTCGCGCGGGTCGCGCCCGTTTGCCGCAGCGCGCCCACGGATGTCGGCGACGATTTCGCGGGTGATGCGCTTGTCCGCCCCGAAGACGAAGACGCATTCGGCATGCGTCGCAGCGAACTCGCGGCCGCGGGTCGAAGAGCCGGCCTGATACAGCACCGGCGTCCGCTGCGGCGACGGCTCGGCCAGGTGAATTGCATCTACCTGGTAGTGTCGGCCCTGATGCCGCACGCGATGGATTTTGGCGGGATCGGCGAAAATGCGGTTGGATTTGTCGCGCAGCACGGCACCGTCCTCCCAGCTCGCCTCCCACAACTGGTAGACGACCGACATGTATTCGTCGGCAGCGTCGTACCGCCGGTCGTGGTCGGGCTGGGCGGCCAGCCCCATGCCGCGCGCCGCGCTGTCGAGATAGCCGGTCACGATGTTCCAGCCGACCCTGCCGCGGGTCAGGTGGTCGAGCGTCGACATGCGGCGGGCGAACAGATAGGGCGGTTCGTAGGTCAGATTGGCGGTTACACCGAAGCCGATGTGTTCGGTAACCGCCGCCATGACAGGCACCACCATCATCGGGTCGTTGACCGGGATCTGCACGGCGTCAACGATCGACGGCGCCGGGCCGCTCCGGTAGACGTCGTAGACACCGACAATGTCGGCCAGGAAGATCCCGTCCAACTTGCCGCGTTCCGCCAGGCGCGCCAAATCCTGCCAGTATTCGATCGTGTTGTACTCGGTCGAGTGATCGCGCGGATGCGTCCACATCCCGTGTTGAATGTGGCCGACACAGTTCATGTCGAAGGCGTTTAGGCGGATTTCTTTCGTCATCAGCCAATTTCCTGGGCTTGGCGGGTGCAGCGCCTTCGCCAATGTAGCGGGCTTAGGTGCCGGCCGCGATGCCGAGTTGCAGGGCGCAGTCCGAGCCCGCGGCTGCGTGAGCCGGCGGAGAGCGCGATATGACAAAGTGAATGACCAAGCAACCGCCGCCGGCTGGCATCAGGCTGGCACCGATGTTCGCAGATGTTCTAGGATGCCCGCTTACAAGAGAACCGCCTTGGGCGGCGCCGGCGCCGGAAGGCGGTTTTTTGC
>VAZT01000098.1 GCA_005884825.1 Alphaproteobacteria bacterium | reverse complement strand
AAAGCTGCGCCGAATATGCACCCAATTGTAAACCCGACGATCACCGGCAAGATGTGCATCGCGCGGGCGCGCGCCCGGGCGGCCTGTGCATGATCGCGGCGAGCCAACGCCTCGCCGAGGTCCAGCATGAAATGCGTGACATTCGTCGTCATCACGGCGGTGGTGGGCGTGTTCGTCAGCGAAATCTGCACGAGCGCGTTCTGCACCGCCATCGCCGCGACCCCGCACATACCCGCGATAACCGCTAGTATTGCGTTGGCGTCGCGCCATGGACCCGCTGCAATGCAAATCCAGAGCAAGGCAACAAGAAAAAACAGCTGCAGCAGCAGCAAAGGCCGCAACGTCGAGACCCCGGCTTGCTCCAGTCCACCGGCGAGCAAGCGCGTCAGAAGTAGCATCATCATAAAGACCGGGACCGATAGAACGTAAGAGAATATCGTCGGGTCGCCAGCCACGATATGGGCGGCCAGAACAACGATATTGCCGGTGATATGCGCCGTGAACAGCCCGTTGAGACCGAGAAAACCGATGATGTCGGTGGACCCGGCAATCACGCTTAAAACGAACGGGAGGGCCCGCCTGGCCATATAGCTGTTGGTGATGCCGAATTCAGCAGACGCGAGATGGTGGCCGAGACGATGGCAACCGGAAAGCAAGACCCAGTTGGTAACGCATCTCGCGCAACGCATCCGCGAGGTCGCTATACGTGCGGCTGTCCTCCTCCTCGAGAGCGATGGCGAGCGCCAGCAGCTCCTGCTCGGTCAGGTCCGAGAAGTTCTTCATCGGGCAAGGTCGTAGCGATCAAGATTCATCACCTTGGTCCACGCGGCCACAAAGTCTTTCACAAACGCCTCCTTCGCGTCGGCACAGGCATGGACTTCCGCGAGGGCTCGGAGCTGGGAGTGCGAACCGAAGATGAGGTCGACACGAGTGCCGGTCCACTTCAGCTCTCCCGTCGCGCGATCGCGTCCTTCGAACACGTTCTCGGCTTCCGAGACAGCCTTCCAAATCGTGCCCATGTCGAGCAGGTTCACGAAGAAGTCGTTGGTGAGCGTCCCGGGGCGCTTTGTGAAGACGCCGTGCTGCGACTGTCCGAAGTTCGCGTTGAGCACACGCATGCCGCCGACGAGAACCGTCATCTCAGGGGCGGTCAACGTCAGGAGTTGCGCCCGATCGACCAGCATCTCCTCCGGCGAGGTGTATGCGGCCTTGAGGTAGTTGCGGAACCCGTCCGCGGCCGGTTCGAGCACCGCGAAGGACTCGATGTCGGTCTGATCCTGCGATGCATCCGTGCGGCCCGGCGTGAAGGGAACCTCAACGTCATGCCCGGCCTTCTTCGCGGCCTGCTCGACGGCGGCGCAGCCACCGAGGACAATGAGGTCGGCGAGCGAGACTTTCTTCCCTCCGCTCTGCGCGGCGTTGAACTCCTTTTGGATACCCTCGAGGGTTTCAAGCTCGTTCGCCAGTTGGGCCGGCTGGTTGACCTCCCAATCCTTTTGCGGTGCCAAGCGGATGCGCGCCCCGTTCGCCCCACCACGCTTGTCGGAGCCGCGGAAAGTTGCCGCCGACGCCCAAGCGGTCGAGACCAATTGGGAGATCGAAAGCCCCGATGCGAGGATTTTGCTCTTGAGTGCGCGGATGTCCTGATCGTCGATCAGTTCGTGAGTGACGGCCGGAACGGGGTCTTGCCACAGCAATTCCTCCGCAGGGATTTCCGGGCCGAGATAGCGCGAGCGCGGCCCCATGTCGCGATGCACCAGCTTGAACCACGCCCGGGCGAACGCGTCTTCGAGCTGATCCGGGTTCTCGTAGAAGCGCCTAGAAATCTTTTCGTAGACAGGGTCGACGCGCAAGGCGAGGTCGGTGGTCAGCATGGAGGGCGCGCGACGCTTCGACGCGTCGTGCGGATCCGGCACGCTACCGGCGCCC
>VAZT01000097.1 GCA_005884825.1 Alphaproteobacteria bacterium | reverse complement strand
CCATTTGTGCGTAACAGGACGCCAGGAAGCGGTAAGGCGGTACCCAGCCCGGACCTTGTTCAAGCGCGAGGAGCAGCGCAGCTTTGGCCTCCTCGAACCGCTTGGCGAAAAAGTGGCCAGCGCCGATACCTTGGGCAAACCCCAGCATATCTCCAGGGTTGAGGCGCCGCCCGATCTCAAAATGTTGGATCGCGGGTTCGGGCTGCCCCTTCATCAGCCTGATCCATCCACTCCTCCACCAACCAATGGCAAAGCTCGGTTTGAGTTCCAACGCCCGGTCGATCAGCGCCATTGCGACGGCGATATCCTCGCCGAAATAGGCGAGCACATAGGCGACATTGCAAAGGACATCGGGGTAGGCGCCAGCGGTCTGAAGCGCACGCCGAGCGAGTGCAAGGGCGGCAGCGCGGTTCGCCTCCTCGTCCTCGGTCCAGCCGGCAACATCGAGATCCGAGTGGCAAATCGCCGCCAAACCGAGGGCTGGCCCGTAATGCGGGTCGCGCTCGAGCGCCTGCCTGAGGCATCCGAGAACCTTGATGATTTGCTCCTTGTCCCAGCCTTTGGCAGACGGCGCGAGAGCGCGCAGATACAGCTCATAGGCGGTAAGGTTCGTGGTCGGCCGACCCGAGGAGAGCTGGATCTCGGCGGTTTGCAATGTCGGCTCGATGATGCCGGCGACGCTGATCGCGACCTTGTCCTGCAGCTCGAACACATCTTCGAGCGACCCATCAAAGCGGTCCGCCCAGAGATGCGCGTCGGTAGCGGCATCGATCAACTGTGCTGCGATGCGCACCCGCTGTCTTCCCTTGCGGACCGATCCTTCGAGCACATAGCGGACGCCGAGTTCGCGCCCGACCTGCTTCACATCGACTGCCCGCCCTTTGTAGGTGAAGGTCGAATTGCGGGCGATGACGAAGAGCCCGCCGATGCGCGACAGCGCGGTGATGATCTCCTCGACCATCCCGTCGGCGAAATACTCCTGCTCCGGATCGCCGCTCAGATTGGCAAAGGGCAGGACCGCGATCGACGGCTTGTCGAGGAGGGCAAGCGCCGGCCTCGGCGGATCCGCGGCGATCGATCGGGCATCCGCGGGCTCCTGATCCTCCTGCACGACGCCGACAAAGCGGATGTCCTTGCGCGGCACGGTCCGGATCAGCCGCTGCGCCCCGCCAGTGTCGCCGATCGCCTTGCGCGCGGCATTGATGCGGCTGGTCATCGTCGATTCGGAGACGATCCTGCCGCCCCAGATCGCCTCCAGGAGATCATCCCTGCTGACGACCCGCCCGCGGTTCCGCACCAGATAAACCAAGAGGTCGAAGACCTGCGGTTCGAGTGCGATCAGCTCGCCCCGACGCCGGAGTTCGCGTCGATCAACGTCAAGTACATGATCGCCAAAGACAAACTCCAAGTTCGCTCTTCCCCGGACCGCTTGGATAGGGCGATTCTCAACGAATTATCAAGCAAATCTTAACAAAAATCAATGTTTCCGCAAAGTCTTCAGGGCTAGTCCGGGGTATGCTCTATCGGCAATTCCATTTATGTCAAATTCCATTGCAGGGAGGAAAATATGCGTGCTTTAATGGCCTACACAATGAGTCGTTCGGTTCCGGCAGCCATAGTCGGAGCCTGGGTTGCAGTCGGCGTCGCTGCGCCGACGTGCGCCAACGTCATCACCGATTGGGACGAGAAAGCCGTCGCTGTCGTTATGCCAGTGGGGCCCGTCGGCGTGACACCGCTTGTCTACCAGGCTCAGCGTGTGATGGGGATGGTCCACGCCGCGATGTTCGACGCGGTCAATTCCATCGAGCGGCGCTACCGACCGTATCTGGTGCAGCTGCCTGCCGACCCCACTACGTCGAAGGAAGCCGCCGCTGCGGCGGCAGCCGCTGCGGTACTGGCGACCATTGATCAAAAGACAGCGGACGAAATGAAAGGAGCCCTCGCGGCCTACCTCGCGTCGATTCCCGATGGCGCAGCGAAATCGAATGGCGTCAAGCTCGGCGAGGCAGTTGCGGCAAAGGTCTTGGAGGCGCGCGCCGATGACGGCCATGATGCGGTCGATGCCTACCGGCCGAGGACTACGCCTGGCGCCTATGTGCCGACGGCGATCACGGCGGCCTCGATGTGGCCGAACGTGAAGCCGTTCGCCATAGCCAACCCGTCCCAGTTTCGTCCGAGCCCACCGATTTCGCTGGAGAGCGCGGAGTGGGCAACAGACTTCAATGAACTTAAAGACTCTGGCGGAAAGACCAGTGCGAAGCGAACGGTCCAGCAGACCGAGACCGCCCGGTTCTGGCTGCTGGTCGGTCCGCCAGCCTACCATCCATTCGTACGCCAGCTCGTGACCGCAAAGCAGATGAGTGTCGACGACAGCGCGCGTTTCATGGCGCTCGTGGCGGTTGGGCTCAACGACGCGCTCATAGCTGTGTTCGACGCCAAATATTATTACAACTTCTGGCGGCCAATAACGGCAATTCGCAACGGCGATATTGATGGCAACTCGGCCACTGACCGCGAGGCGGCGTGGCAGCCGATCGACAACACGCCGATGCACCCGGAATACCCGTGCGCGCATTGCATCCTCAGCGGCACCGTCGCGGGTGTCGTCAAGGCGGCGCTCGGAACGGTGGACGTCCCCGAGATCGCGACGACTAGCGCCACGGCACCCGGCGTAACCCACCGCTGGACCAACATGACTGCGTATACAGAAGAGGTTGCAAATGCTCGCATCTGGGCCGGCTTCCACTACCGCTTCTCAACCCGCGTCGGGACAGGCATGGGGCTTGAGATCGGTGAATACGTTGTGAAAAGCGTAATGCAGCCGGTCGCGACGGTATCACGATGACGACTGCCCCG
>VAZT01000096.1 GCA_005884825.1 Alphaproteobacteria bacterium | reverse complement strand
TGAGTTCGGGGCTGTCGGGGCATATGAGCGGGTCGTCGGGAAGGCCCGTTTTGCGGTCGATCCGCATGCGCCGCCGCAGCAGGGCATCACCGACATCGACAAGGCACCGGTCGATGCCGAAGGGCTCGTCCGGTTCATCGGGGATTTCTCGATCCTGAAGCCGGCCGATCCCGGCCGCGGCAACCGGCGGATCTTTTTCGATTACGGCAACCGCGGCAACAAGCGGATGCTGCAATTCTACAACGACGCGCCGGCCTCGAACGATCCGCGGAGCTTGGCGCACGCCGGAAACGGCTTTCTGATGCGCCGCGGCTATACGGTCGTATGGCTCGCCTGGCAGGGCGATCTACTCCCCGGGAACGGGCGGATGGTGCTCGACCTGCCGATCGCGCCGGTCAAGGGACCCGTCCGGGTCGAGTACATCGCCGATCGCCGCGGCATCACGACGTTTCCGCTGAGTGGCCATGCCTCGACGCGCAGCCATCCGACGCTGTCGCTGGACCCGCGCGAAGCGCGCCTGACGCGGCGCCGCTATCCCGCTGACCCGCGGATCCCAATACCGCCCGAGAGCTGGCGATTCGCGCGCGTCGAAGGCGGGGTCGGCCTCGACAACCAGGGCGCCGAGCATGCGGTCATTCCGTCGGATACGCACATCCACATTCCAGGCGGCTTCGAGCCGGGTTGGATTTACGAGCTGGTCTATACCGGCCGCGACGCGTTGGTTCTCGGGCTGGGGCATGCGGCGGTGCGCGATTTTGTGAGCTTCTTACGATATGCTACCGATGATCGCGTAGGCCTTGGCGAGATCGAAAAAGCCTACGCTTGGGGCCGATCGCAAACCGGACGTTGCATCCGCGATTTCGTCTATCGCGGCTTCAATGCCGATGCCGCCGGCCGCAAGGTGTTCGACGGGGTCCTGCCGCATGTCGCCGGCGCCGGACGCAAATGGCTGAACCATCGGTTTGCGAATGCGGTCGTGTCGGGCGGCCAGCAATACGAGGACCACTTCAACCCGGCCGACACGTTCCCGTTCTCTTATGCAGAGACTACCGACCACCTGACCGGTCGGCGCGATGCGATCCTGAAGCGGCCCGAGACCGATCCTCTTGTCATCCACACGCAGACCGCGACCGAGTATTGGCAGCGGCGCGGCTCGCTCGTTCATACCGACACGCGCGGCAACGATCTGCCTCAGCCTCCGACCGTGCGGGTCTATTTCTGGGCCAGCTCGCAGCATTTTGCCGACCCGATCCCGAAACCGTTGGAACGCGGCATCCGCCAGAATTTTCTCAACACCGTGGCGACGTCGATGCTGTTCCGCGCGATGATCGACGCGATGGACCGCTGGGCGACAGACGGCATTGCGCCGCCCGAGAGCCGCATCCCGCTGCGTGCCGACGGCACTCTGGTTCAGTTCGAGGAGTGGCGCCGGCAATTCCCGGCGATCCCCGGCGTGGCCGTCCCGCACGAGCCCAATTCGCTGCCGGTATTGGATTTCGGCCCCGACGCGGAGCGTGGGGTCCTCAAAGAGCCGCCGGATGTCGTGCCGGGCGAGGGCTACTCGGTGCTGGTGCCGGCAGTCGACGCGGACGGCAACGACATCGCCGGCATCAGCGCGCCGATGGTGCAGGCGCCGCTCGGCACCTATTGCGGCTGGAACCTGCGGGCGCGTGGCTTTGGCCACGGCGCGATGCATGAATTCTCAGGCAGCTACATCCCATTGCCCGAGACGCCCGAAGAGCGGCGGATGACCGGCGACCCGCGGAGGTCGATCACCGAACGCTATCCGAACGCCGACGCCTACGTCGCGGCAATCACGGCGGCGGCGCGAGAGCTCGTTGAGGAGGGGCTGATGCTCGAGGAGGATGTTGAGCGCGCCGCCGCGGCCGCCGCCGATTGGGGCGGCCCACGCCATGACATCAGGCTGAAGTAAGGAACTTCGATGCCGGACGGACCGCGCTACGAGGATGATTTCTACGCCTGGACGCAGCACCAGGCCGAGGTCCTGCGAACCATGCCGGTCTCTGACAACCGGTTCGATCGCGAGCACGTCGCCGAGGAGATCGAAGATTTGGGCAAGAGCGAGCGCGACGCAGTCCGCAGCCAGATCCGCCGCATCATCGAACATTTCTTGAAGCTTGCTTACTCTCCGGCCCAGCAACCGCGCTTCGATTGGATGCACAGCATCTCCGATGCTCGAGCTGATTTGGAGGACAAGCTGTCACCCACCTTGCGCCGCGATGTCGAGGCTGCGCTGGAAAGGCTGTATGCCCAAGCACGCCGAAATGCCACCCTTTCGCTTCGCAATTTCGGGGAACAAGGGGCGGCGCAGGCTTTCCCCGACGAATGCCCCTACTCACTCGATGAGATCTGCCAACAGGATTGGTACCCGATCTCTCCCGGGCATGATCCGCAAACGGAGGCGAAATGACCCGCGATTTCGTCGGCTACGGCGCCGAACCGCCCCACGCCCAATGGCCCGGGGACGCCCGCATTGCGGTGAATTTCGTAATCAATTTCGAGGAAGGCTCGGAGCTTTCCTATCCTGCCGGAGATGGTGTTTCCGAGGGGGGATTGACCGAGATGCTCGGCGCGGATCTGGGCGTGACCGGCCGCGATCTCGCTGCCGAGAGCATGTTTGAATATGGGGCCAGGGCCGGCTTCTGGCGCCTGCATCGGATCTTCAACCGTTTCGCGTTGCCGGTGACGATTTTCGGCTGCGCCAGGGCATTCGAGGCGAACCCGCCCGCAGCCGCCGCGATCGCCGCGAGCAATTGGGACATCTGCAGCCACGGCTATCGCTGGACCAACCACCCCGGGCTCTCGGAGGCCGAGGAACGCAAGCAGATTTCGGAGGCTGTCGAGCTGATCCGGCGGACCACCGGCAAGACCCCGGTGGGCTGGTACTGCCGGTACGCGCCGTCGGAGAACACTCGCAGATTGCTGGTCGAGCATGGCGGGTTCCTCTACGACAGCGACACCTACAACGATGAGCTGCCTTATTGGGTGCGGGTGAACGACCGCCCGCACCTCGTTGTGCCGTATTCGCTGACCACCAACGACTCGAAATTCGGTCGCGGCGTGTTCGGCTCCGGCGAGGATTTCTTCGCCTTTCTGCGCGACAGCTTTGATGTGCTCTATGAAGAAGGCGCCGAGCGTCCGCGCATGATGTCGGTGGGACTGCACATGCGGCTGACGGGACATCCCGGCAGGGCGAAGGCGCTGATCCGGTTCATGCAGTATATCCTCGGACACCCCCAGGTGTGGGTATGCCGGCGCGAGGACATTGCTCGCCACTGGATGGCCCGCTTCCCGCCTCCGGCCTGACTCCGGCCCGTCGTGTCACAAAACTGAAACGGTGACGGAGCTCGCCGCGCGTGGAGTTCTGCTCGGCAATTACGCGTTCCAGTTGCTTGCCGAGAACCTCCAAGGTGACCCGCTCTCCGCTCATGCCGCGGAACATGCGTGTGACCAGCCGCTCGCGTCAATCCCGAGGATTTCAGGATTTCGACCATAAGAGCGTACGCACCCGATTCTACGCCCGCAATCGGCTTCGTCGCCTCCCTCAAGATGGGCGGCGGATGAGGGTGGAAGAAACTCATTCTATGACCTCGTCGGCGCGGGCAAGGATCAAGGGCGGTATGGTGAGGCCGAGCGCCTTTGCTGCCTTCAGATTGATGACCAGCTCGATTTTGGTCGGTTGCTGAACCGGCAAATCGGCGGGTCTTTCGCCCTTGAGGATTCGCCCAGCGTAGATGCCTAGCTGACGTTCGACAGCGGTCAGGTTCGGCCCATAGCTGATCAGGCCGCCGGCATCGGCGAATATGCGCCACGGATAAATCGTTGGAATGGCATATCGCGCCGCCAGCCCTACGAGCTGCTCGTGCCGACTGTCAAAAAACGGATCGCTGCCGACAAGGAGAGCATCGGTATTGGCGAGTGTCGCGAACGCGGCGTCGATCTCGCCTTCGGTGCCGGCCTTCAGGATTGGGAGCTTCATCCCTTTCGCGCGCGCGGCTTCTTGCACCCCTCGGATGACCGACTCCGTAAACGAAAGGTTCGGGTTGACGAGGAGGGCCATCGCCCTGGCGTGGGGAAGCAAATCGGAAAGAAGTTCGAGCCGCTTGGGATGCAGCTCGATGAATAGAAAGCTAACCCCGGTGAGATTGTCGCCCGGGTGAGCGAAGCTGGCGACCAGACCATCGCTCACGGGGTCTCCGCCGGTCATGAAGACGATCGGGATCCTCGAGCTCGCGTTTTTTGCTGCCAACGCCGAAGGGCCGCTGACCGCGACGATCACGTCGACGTTACGCCCGACGAGATCGGTGGCGAGTGCGGGCAACCGATCGTAGTTACCCTCAGCCCAGCGGTATTCGACCGCCACATTTTCGCCCTCGACATAGCCGGTTTCCCGCAGTCCTTGCCAGAACGCAGCCAAGAACGATCATTGCGAGCCAGGCGATGCAAAGTGGAGGTAACCGATCACCGGCATCGCCTTCTGCTGGGCTCGCAGGGCGCGGGCCGCTGTCGCCGCGCCGCCCAGAAGGAGCAGCAACCCGCGCCGTGTCATTCGATAACCTCGTCGGCGCGAGCGAGGATTGCGGGCGGAACGGTCAGGCCGAGGGTCTTGGCGGTCTTCAGGTTGATGGCGAATTCGTA
>VAZT01000095.1 GCA_005884825.1 Alphaproteobacteria bacterium | reverse complement strand
CGGCTCCCGCGCATTGAAGATGCGCACGGCGGTACAAATCGATCGCACCGGCACGGTACACGGCGGCCAGGTCGCAGTAGGGGGCGAATTGCAGTACGAAGGGGGTCGTAGTAGCTCGAAGCCGCCGCTGTCCCGACCGCAGCAGCTATCCGGGACCCTATTACCACCAGCCTGCCTGGTAAGAGCACACGGGAGGATCTCGTAATGAGCAGCCATGATCTGCAGAATATTGCGCTGACGCTGATCACTGAAGGGGAGGGCATCCTTGCCCCCGACGAGACGGTTCCCACCCTGACAAGGCGGTTCGACGCGCTCGGCATCCGGTCGACCGAGCAGATGCGTAGCTCGATACAAGGGTTTCCCCTTGCAAAGGAACACATCAAACCACGGCTGCTCGGCCATTGGGGAACGACGCCCGGATTGAATTTCATTTACGTTCACCTGAATCGGCTGATCAACAAACACGACCTCAACATGCTCTACATTACCGGCCCCGGGCATGGCGGGCCCGGCTTGGTCGCCAACGCTTATCTCGAGGGAACCTACAGCGAGGTTTATCCGAACATCTCTCCCGACGAGGAGGGCATGAAGCGCCTTTTCACTCAGTTCTCGTTCCCCGGCGGCATCCCAAGCCACGTGGCGCCGGAGACGCCCGGTTCGATTCACGAGGGTGGCGAGCTTGGCTATGCCGTCTCGCATGCCTACGGCGCGGCGTTCGACAACCCCGATCTTATCGTTGCTTGTGTCGTCGGTGACGGCGAGGCGGAGACCGGGGCGCTGGCGACGAGCTGGCATTCCAACAAGTTCCTGAACCCCGCCACCGACGGGGTGGTTTTGCCGATCCTCCACCTCAACGGCTACAAGATTGCCAATCCTTGCATTCTGGCGCGGATTAGCCACGAGGAGCTCGACTATCTTTTCCGCGGCTATGGCTACACACCCTATTTCGTCGAAGGCGACGAGCCGGAAAAGATGCATGAGCTGATGGCCGCCACCCTCGACACCATTGTGGGCGAAATTCGGCGCATAAAAGCCGAGGCTGGGGTGAATGGTTTTACGGAGCGCCCCCGCTGGCCGATGATCGTGCTTCGTACACCCAAGGGCTGGACCTGCCCGAAAGAAATCGACGGCAGGCGCACCGAGGGCTACTGGCGTTCGCACCAGGTGCCAATGGGCGAAATGCACGAGAACCCGGCTCATGTGCAGATCCTCGAAGACTGGATGAAGAGCTACCAGCCCGCGGAGCTCTTCGACGGCGGCGGCCGCCTGCGGCCCGAATTGGCCGAGCTCGCCCCGCGAGGCACCCGCCGCATGAGCGCCAATCCGCACACCAACGGTGGCCTAGTACTGCGCGAATTGCGGCTGCCGAATTTCCGCGATTATGCTGTCCAGGTGACCGCACCCGGCGCCGTTGCGGCCGAATCCACCCGTGTCATGGGCAGGTACCTGCGCGACGTGATGAAGCTGAACATGGAGTCGCGTAACTTCCGGCTGTTCAGCCCCGACGAGAGCAACTCAAACCGTTGGCAGGATGTGCTCGAGGTCACCAACCGCGCCTGGGTCGCGGAGACCGAGCCTTGGGACGACCATCTGGCGCCCGACGGGCGGGTCATGGAGATGCTCAGCGAGCACCAGTGCCAAGGTTGGCTGGAGGGCTACCTGCTGACCGGCCGGCACGGCTTCTTCTCCTGCTATGAGGCGTTCATCCACATCATCGACTCTATGTTCAACCAGCACGCCAAATGGTTGAAGGTGTGCAATCACATTCCTTGGCGGCGGCCCATCGGCTCGCTGAACTATCTGCTGTCGAGCCATGTCTGGCGGCAGGATCACAATGGCTTCAGCCATCAGGATCCCGGTTTCATCGACCATGTCGTCAGTAAGAGGGCCGAGGTCGTCCGCGTCTATCTGCCGCCCGACGCCAACTGCCTGCTGTCGGTCACCAATCACTGCTTGCGCAGCCGGAACTATGTCAATGTCGTCGTCGCCGGCAAGCAGCCGGCCCCTCAATGGTTGACCATGGAGCAGGCGGTCAAGCATTGCGAGGCCGGGCTCGGAATCTGGGAGTGGGCGAGCAATGACCATGGCGCCGAGCCCGATGTCGTGATGGCCTGCTGCGGTGACGTGCCGACCTTGGAGACCCTCGCCGCCGTCGACCTCCTCCGAAAGCACGCGCCCGATCTGAAAATGCGCGTGATCAACGTCGTGAACCTGATGAAGCTGCAGCCGTCGAGCGAGCACCCGCACGGCCTCTCGGATCACGATTTCGATGCGCTGTTCACGACGGACAAGCCGGTCATCTTTGCCTTCCACGGTTATGCATCACTGATTCACCGACTGACCTACCGGCGAAAGGGTCACCACAACATCCATGTGCGCGGCTACAAGGAAGAGGGCACCACCACGACGCCGTTCGACATGTGCGTGTTGAATGACCTCGATCGCTTCCACCTGGTCAGCGACGTGATCGACCGCGTGCCGAAGCTTGGGGCGCGGGCCGCTTACGCCAAGCAGGCAATCCGCGACAAGCTCATTGACCACAAGGAGTTTATTGGCCGGTACGGCGACGACATGCCCGAGATCACCGGCTGGCGATGGGGGCAGGAGGCCGCTTCCGCGGGTGTCCGTTCGACCGAGGCCGACAACGTCTGACCCGGCTGGAGGCGAAAATGAACGTCTTTGCGGTCAGACACGGTGAGACGGCGTGGAGCCTGAGCGGGCAGCACACCGGGACGACGGATATTCCGTTGACCCAAAATGGGCGCCGGCTCGCCGAGCGAATGCGGCCGGTGCTCGCCAAGGAGGCATTTGCGCTCGTTCTCTGCAGCCCGATGCAGCGCGCGCGTGAAACCTGCGCGTTGGCGGGTCTCGGCGACAGGGCCGTTATCGACCCCGACCTGGCCGAGTGGAATTACGGCCGATACGAGGGTCTGACGCCGAAACAGATCCACGAGGGCGCGCCGGGCTGGCTGATTTTCCGAGATGGATGCCCGCGCGGCGAGGCGCCGGAGGAGGTGGGCGCGCGGGTGGACCGGGTGATAGCCCGGGCCCGCGCGGCCAATGCAGACGTCGCGCTGTTCGCGCATGGCCATGTGCTCCGGGTGTTCGTAGCGCGCTGGATCGGCCTGCCGGCGGGCAGCGGACAGCATTTCCTGCTCGATACGGGCACCCTGTGTATCCTCGGTTATTACCGCGACATACCCGCCGTGAGGGTCTGGAACGGGCCTCTCATTGATTAGCGGGCGATGATCGACAGACAAGTAGAGGCGGGCAGGATGACACGATGAGCGAAACAATCACACGTGACCAGTACGACGCCGTCCTGCTCGACCTCGACGGTGTGATCACTGACACGGCCAGCATCCACGCGGCGTGTTGGAAACAGATGTTTGACGAATACCTCCAAAAACGTGCAATGCAGAGAGGCGAAGCATTTCGTCCTTTCGATCCCGCCACGGATTATCGGCTGTATGTGGATGGAAAGCCGCGCTTCGACGGCGTTCGCGACTTTCTTACATCGCGCGGAATTCAACTCCCCGAGGGAAGCCCGCACGATCCGCCAGAGGCTGAAACGGTGGGCGGGCTCGGGAACCGCAAGAACGACCTGGTCAACAAGATCATCGAAGACGCAGGCGTGGAGCCTTACGAAGGCAGCGTCAAACTCCTCCACCAGCTTCGGCATCAAGGGTTCAAAATCGCCGTCGTTACCTCAAGTCAGAACTGCGCGGCCGTGCTAAGAGCCGCAAAGTTGGATGCATTCTTCGACATGCGGGTCGACGGCAACACGATCCTTGCGGAACATTTGGCGGGGAAACCCGCTCCGGACACGTTTCTGATGGCGGCAAAACTGCTTGGGGTTCAGCCGTCAAGAGCGGTTGTCATCGAGGACGCCCTTTCAGGAGTGGAGGCCGGGTCTAGCGGGAATTTCGGGCTTGTGATCGGCGTCGCGCGCAAGGGGAATGCCGATGAGCTTCGGCGTCACGGCGCGCATTTGGTGGTGAACGATCTGGGCGAACTGGCTGTCCTGGGAGGAACAGCCCGATGATGCACGAGGCACTGCTACCGACGCAAGACCCAGGCTGGGTTCTGACCCACGAAGGCTACAACGTGCTGACCGAGAATGCGGTGGAATCCCGCTTTGCACTCGGCAACGGGTTCCGAGGGATGCGGGCCTCGCGTCCGGTCAGCCGTGGCCCGACATGGGTCAGCTGGCAGGGCTATGTCAGATGGGCGTCGTGGCCGCGCTGTTATGTGGCGGGCCTTTTTGACAGACCTAACACCGTGCCGCCAGTGCCCGCGCTGGTGCCCGTCGCGGACTGGTCGCGCGTGCGGCTTGTGCTGGACGACAACCCACAACTGCTGATGGATGGAGAGTTCCTCGCCAGCGTGCGCCAGCTCGATATGCGCCGCGGCATACTCCTCGCGGACCTGAGCTATAGGGCGCATGGTGGCATCACCATAAGCGGCGGCGAACTGCGCCTCGTGTCGCTGGCGGACCGCGTGGCGGCATTGCAGCTCCTGCGGTTTTCGTTCGACCGCGACGGAATCGACGTGATGCTGGAGGCCAACTTCGCCATGGCCGGTATGGGCATGGAGCCGTTACAGCTGGACCGCATATCTGTGCCTGGCGCACGGAGGGCTCCGGCAAAGCTGTCGCGATGGCGGGCAGCGTCACGTTGCGAGCCGATGGCCGTCCGCTCGTCCCGGAGCGGTCGTTCTCGCTGCGCTGGATCTGGCGCTGGCGTTCGATTGCCGGACAGGTGCTCGAACTCGACCGTCTCGTCACTGTGGCGCGTTCGGACAGTTCGGCGGAGGACCCGGCTCCGGTTGCCGCCGATGCGCTGGCGCGCAGACGCGCGCTTGGCTGGCGCGGGGTGCTGGCAGCACACGAGACCGCATGGCAGCAGCGTTGGGACGCGAGCGACATCATCATCGAGGGTGACGATGAGGTGCAGGAGGCGGCCCGCTTCGCCGTTTACCATCTTACGAGCGCCGCGAACCCGGAGGACGAACGCGTCTCGGTTGGCGCGCGCGGCCTCACCGGAGATGCGTATTTCGGCCATGTGTTCTGGGATACCGAGATCTATCTGCTGCCCTTCTATGTCACGATCTGGCCGGAGGCGGCGCGCGCGCTGCTGATGTATCGCTATCATACGCTGCAGCGCGCGCGCCAAGGCAGACGCGATGGGTTACAAAGGCGCGCTCTACGCCTGGGAATCGGCCGACACCGGCGAGGAGACCACGCCCGAGCGCGTGGTGGGTCCCGCCGGAGAGACAATCGACATCCTGACCGGCAGGATGGAGCATCACATTACCGCCGACGTCGCTTATGCGGTCTGGCAATACTGGCGTGCGACGGGCGACGAGGCGTTTTTCATTGATGCCGGCGCGGAGATCCTGCTGGAGACCGCTCGTTTCTGGGCGTCGCGGGCGGTGGCGGGAGCGGATGGCAAGCGCCATATCCGGCACGTGATCGGGCCTGACGAGTACCACGAGGACGAGGACGTGGACGACAACGCATTTACCAACGTAATGGCGCGCTGGAACATTGCGCGAGGGCTCGAGGCTATCGAAGTGATGCGCGCCCGCTGGCCCGACGGTGCCGCAGCGTTCTGCGAACGGCTCGTGCTAGGTGAGCCTGAACTTGCCAACTGGCGCGACGCGGTTGCACGCATCGTTACCGGTCTCGATCCGGCTACCGGGCTCTATGAGCAATTTGCCGGCTATCACAAGCTGGAGCCGCTCGATCTGTCGCTGTACGCCGACCGCAAGATGCCGATCG
>VAZT01000094.1 GCA_005884825.1 Alphaproteobacteria bacterium | reverse complement strand
GCCCTTCGTTTTCTGCGCCAGGCCGCGGCCGCCGACCTGGAACTGGACCCGAACAGTGCCGGCGGCATACGGATCGCCGGACTAAGTGGTCTCTGGCAGGCGATAGTACTCGGCTTCGCCGGCCTCGGCCTGAAAGGCGACACGCTTGCGATCGATCCGAAGCTGCCGCCCCAGTGGCGCACCCTGTCTTTCTCGGTGCGCTGGAGGCGCCGTTCCGTGGTATTTCGGATCAGTGCCAATACTGTGGAGGCGAAGCTGGTGGAGGGGGAGGCGATGGAGATCCGGATCGGAGCCGCCAAGC
>VAZT01000093.1 GCA_005884825.1 Alphaproteobacteria bacterium | reverse complement strand
TTCACGAGACAGGAAGGAGCTTTCCGATGAAAGCTTTAGGAGCGGCCCTCCTAGACAGGAATTTGTCCAGCTCAAGTTAGGTTTGTTTGACGTGGGGCAACCGTGGGGCGGAAAAGGAACTGGCAATGAAAAAGTTAATTTCATCCTGCGCATTTGCAGTCGGATTGGCGATGGGCCTGTCAGCTTGCACGGATCCGTATGATCCGGGCCAGCGCGCGGTCGGCGGCGGCCTGTTCGGCGCAGGCACCGGAGCTGCAATACGGCTCCAACGGGTACGGGTCCTACGGACCCCGCTACTACGGACCCCGTTACTACGGATCTGGCTACAACGGGTCTGGCTACGGTTATGATGGAGCTGGCTACTACGGGTACGGTAGGTAGAATACCAAGCTGATGCGGGTCCGTCTGGATTAATTTACAGCCCTCTTCAGCAAATGGCGCAGGCTAGGAGAAAGCCCTGTCCTTTGAGGGCGACCGCATCCCTCGTGCGATGCGCAGACCGTAGTGGGTGAGCGGGCGCCCTCCTGCTCCGCCGATTTATGCACCGAAAAACAAAACGCCCCCGAATTTCGGGGGCGTTTCGACATTCGCGCAGAGCCATTCGACGTGCTGATTAGGCCGCCTTTTGCTCGGTCACCGGCGGTTGCGCCTTTTGCTCCGTCACCAGCGGTTGCACGGTCTCGACCGCAGTGCCGATCTTGATCGTGCGCGGCTTGGCTGCCTCGGGCACTTCGCGAACCACGTCGACATAAAGCAAGCCATTGTCGAGGCTGGCGCCCACCACCTTCATGTGGTCGGCGAGGCTGAAGCGGCGCTCGAAGGTGCGCCGGGCAATGCCGCGGTGCAGATAGGCGCCGCCATTCTCGTCCTCCTTCTGTGCCTTGCCCGTCACCAGGAGCGTGTTCTCCTGAACGGTAATGTCGAGTTCTGCCGGCGAGAACCCGGCCACGGCCATCGTCAGCCGGTAGGCGTCTTCGCCGGTCTTCTCGATGTTGTAAGGGGGATAGGCGAGAGACGCGCTGTCAACGCGGGTCGCCGCATCGACCAGACGGGTGAGACGATCAAAGCCAATCGTCGAACGGAACAACGGAGAGAAATCGAAACGATCCATGACCATATCCTCCTGTGAGCAACATGGATATTGACACTTGGCCAACCAGCCATATGCCAATCTTTGGTGCACGATCCTGAAGTAGCTACCGTGCAATCATTGATATGGTTATTTGATTATTATTTTTCAATGGAGCTCGCAAATGCTGAGATGTTGCCGCGCGCCGGTCCAGCCTGGGCGCAACTCTAGGATCGGCGCCGCGGATCCTCTCGACCAGCTGCGCCGTGATGTCGGTCAGCCGAGAGATTGCGCCGCGGTGCCCGGGTCGGCGGCGAGCACCAAGCGGATCAGCGCCGAAAGCGAGTGCGAGCCGGTCTTCTTCATGACGGCGGCGCGATGATTTTCGACCGTGCGCTGGCTGATTCCGAGGTCGGCGGCAATGTTCTTGCTGGGGTGACCGGCCAGCACTAGCTCCATGATCTGGCGCTGGCGCGCGGTCAGACCGGGCTCCCGTTTCCACACCCACCGGGTCACCGGAGGCGGTCGCCCGCCCCCGGTTCCCACAGAACGTGGCGTGCGGATTTCCCGCACCAACGCTCTTCGGCAGTTGCTTCACAGCACTGCAGCCATTTCGTTGCCTCCATGACTGCTCCGATTGCTTCCGGCTGGAGCGAATCGCCGGGTGGGACTTGTACCCACTGGAAAGCGCTGCCTTGTCACCGCGCACCTCCCTTGCAGCCATTCGAAGCTGTCATTCGTTGCCCCGCCATTGGTGAGCCGCGGGGTGCGAGACGGGGCCTGGAGATGCTTCAGCCGAAAAATGCATGGCTTGGCGCCGCATAGTTCGAGCGGGGGCGGTCGCGAAAGCATTACGGTCTGGGCGCACTTGTTAAGCTTAAGCCATCGAGCTAGGATACGAAGATCAGGGGATCGTTACTCATCTATCAGTTCGAATTTGTGGGTTACGGAGGAAAATACATGTCTCCGGAGGTAGGGCCTAGTTCAGGATCAACACGTCGCAGTTTTATGATCACACCCACAGTCGCCGCGGTCTCCAGTACGGTTGCGCAAAAGCTTGCACATGCCGCAATCGTTCGAACCGATCCTGAGAGACTTCCTCCTATTCCGCTTCCGGCCGGGATACGCTCCCGATACGTAAGCAATATCAACGAACTCACTTTTCACGTCTTGGAAGCCGGCTTCGAGGACAAAAGCCGACCGTGTGTACTGCTCCTGCATGGATTTCCGGAGCTTGCCTATGCTTGGCGAAAGGTAATGCTGCCCCTCGCTTCTGCAGGGTTTCATGTACTCGCGCCGGACATGAGAGGCTATGGTCGGACAATGGGGTGGGACGACAGTTATGACGGCGACGTTTTCATGTTCCGTCACACCAATTTGGTCAGGGATGCGCTTGGATTGGTGTCGGCTTTTGGACACCGCTCCGCTGCGGTAGTAGGCCGCGATGCCGGTTCGCCCGTGGCCGCGTACTGCGCCCTGATCAGGCCAGACGTATTCCGCTCCGTCGCCATGATGACGGCGCCGTTTGCCGGACCGCCGCCGCTCCCGTTCGACACGGTGGATGGCACAAGGCAAGCTGGAGAGCCTCCTAGCAATGCGACGAGCATCAACGGTGAATTGGCAAAGCTCCCGCGACCACGTAAGCATTATCAAGTGTATTATACGACCCGAGAGGCGAACGAGAACATGTGGCACTGCCCGCAGGGCGTTCACGCGTTTCTCCGCGCCTATTATTACTACAAAAGTGCTGACTCGAAAGAAAATAAGCCTTTTAGGCTAAAGGCCCTGACGGCCGAAGAGCTAGCCAAGATGCCGACCTATTACATAATGGACCTCGACAAAGGTATGGCGGAGACCGTCGCAGCGGTGATGCCGACTCCGGCGGAGATAGCCGCTTGTAAGTGGCTCCCTGACAATGAACTAGCGGTCTATAGTGCAGAGTACGAAAGGACTGGATTTCAGGGGGGCCTTCAGGGTTATCGGCGCACCGGGCCCCGATTTACCGCGGATTTGCAAACGTATTCTGGGCGTACGATCGACGTCCCTTCACTCTTCATTGCCGGCAAGAGCGACTGGGGCGTTTTCCAGATGCCCGGTGCGTTTGAGCGGATGCAGAGCACGGCCTGTACGGAGATGCGCGGCGTCCATCTTCTTGACGGAGCCGGACACTGGGTTGAACAGGAGCAGCCAGAGGAAGTCAGCCGGCTGCTCGTTCAATTTCTTCAAAGTGCAGCTTAAGAATTTCTTGATTGCCGCTACGGTAACGCCAGCAAAAGCGAAATTCACCCTCGGCACAGGCGCAAAGGCAATAGCCGGCCGGCTGCCAGTTCGGTACAGAGCAATCTAGGCGCAAACGGCCTCAAGGTGACACTGCGGCCGATGTCTTGTGGGCGCGAAATGGCAGCTTCGGTGAAGGGTTTCGGATGCCGGCCCGTGGTGACTATCCGCGGGCACAGGGGCCGGCGTCCGAAAGCCCCCCAGGAAGGAACCCGCGGGGGGCCGCATGGGCGCAAATCCAAGATTGCCCGACATCCGGACCGTCGCTTCGAGCGAGTTGTTCGTGATCACCCCCATTATGACGAGTGTGTAGATCCTTGATTGGCGAAGCAGGCGCTCGAATTCGGTGCCGATAAAGGCGCTGTTCGTGTGCTTGACGATGATGGTCTCGCCCGGCAGCGGGGCCGCTTCCGGCTTAAACTCGTTTCCCCGCTGGCCCGGTCTGTAGGTCGAGGTCGGCAGGGTGCCGTCGTGGCGCACGTGAAAAATCGGGTAGCCGATGACGGCGCCAAGCCGCCAGCAGCGCGGCAATGTTGGCTTCCGCATCCGGGTTGTTCCGCGG
>VAZT01000010.1 GCA_005884825.1 Alphaproteobacteria bacterium | reverse complement strand
TTGCACGATTGATTTCAAAGTTTACCAGCGCTAACTCCGCCGTGGCACGTATAGCCCCGCTTCATCGAATCCTCTGTAAAGTAACGAAAATGCGAAAGCCAAAAAACTCCTGCACGGAGCGCGGAAGTCTGTCCTCAAATTTTATAAGCGCGCCCGCGAACTGTGATGGTATGAGGCACCAGCGCTTGAAACCCCCACTCAAAGGGAACGCAAAGAGGCTGAACCAATCAACGTGACAAACCGTCAGCTCAGGAACTAGCTCATTCAGGCGTCGGCGATTGGCATCGCTGAAAAGGAGCGTCGGGATCGCCTGATTGGCGTCGTACGGATCACGCGACGCCTTGGTGGGGCCAGGCGAGAAGGGATCAGTTCCCATTTCCGCCGGTTCCTGGTGCAGATAACGATAGAAAGGATATGCCACGGTCGACATACCGGGCTCGATCATGGCAAGTACGCCGCCGGAGCGAAGCACGCGAGAAGCCTCCTTCAGGAAAGCAATAGGCCGCTCCAGGTGGTGCAGCACATCGATCATAATGATCCCGGTAAACGTCCTGTCGAGAAAAGGCAGACCATGAGCGTCGCACACGACATCAATCCCTGGAAACGGCAGAATATCGATCGAAAGGACATCGGACCGGACATTTTTGACATGTGCGGTGCCTCCGCCAATATCGAGCAGCGGGCCGTCAGGACAAGCTGTAATCAATCGCCTGTGATAATCGGCATACATGAGGCGGAGAGTGGGTTTTTCATTCCAGATGCGATCTCGCTCGACCTGGCGGGGATCAGCAACTGATTGTATCGCCATCACTTGGCCTTCACTTCCCGGGATCGGAACGGCACCGTGCGCGCAACGGTCGAGATCTGTTGCGCTGAGCGGTGCCCATGCTGGTCCTCAAGGCGCACCATTTCATCGATCATATCGTCCACGCGTCGCGTCAGCGACCATTCCGGGTAGTGCGAGCGGAACTTCGATATGTTGGAAATATAGCAGATGTGGTCACCGGCGCGGTTGCCGTCATCATAGCGCCAAGCGACTTTGCGTCCGGACGTCGCCTCGATCATCTGGAAGCACTCCAAAATAGACGCGTTGCTTTCGCGTCCCCCGCCGAGGTTATAGACCTCGCCAGCCCGAGGCGCCGCCATGAACGCCTCGAATGCCCGGACGACGTCAATGCTATGAATCTGGTCCCGGACCTGTTTTCCTTTGTAGCCAAAGATGGTGAACACCCTTCCGGCCGTCGCCGTTTTGACGAGAAAATTCAAAAAGCCGTGCAGTTCGACGCCGCTGTGGTTTGGTCCGGTGAGGCACCCGCCCCGAAAACATACGGTCGGCATTCCGAAATAGCGGCCATATTCCTGAACCATGACATCGGCCGCCACCTTCGATGCGCCGAACAGGCTGTGCATGCTGCGGTCGATCCGCAACCTCTCGTCGATCCCTTCATGATACGTAGGGTCGGCATAGTCCCATCGCGTTGGCAGCTCGACCAGCGGCAATTCGTTTGGGGCGTCGCCATAGACCTTGTTGGTGCTCATGAAAATAAACGGCGACTCGGGACAGTGCCGCCGCGCCGCTTCGAGCAGATTTAGCGTGCCGCCCGCGTTGACATCGAAATCATCGAACGGGCGATCTTTTGCGAGATCGTGCGAGGGCTGCGCAGCGCAGTGAATTACGGCGCCGGTGCGGCGATTGGAAAAGAACTGGAGAACCGCGGTGCGATTGCGAATATCCAACCCATGATGCGTGAACCGTTTCACCTTACTGAGCAGCTGCGCTAGGCGCCACGACGTGTCACCTTGCGAACCGAAGAAATCGGCGCGCATATTGTTGTCAATACCCTGAATATCATGACCACGTTCCGCAAAATATTCGACCGCTTCCGAGCCGATCAGCCCGCTCGATCCGGTAATGACGATCTCCATAATTTATCTACCTAGCGAAGCTTGAACTTGAGGAACGCTGCCCAGCACATCCGGGCCATGATTATGCCGTTGCGAAATCGCTTGGTCATTTTGGTGACGCCGCTGACCCGTTCCTGATAGTGTACTGGTAAATCCACCAGCCGGAGGTGCAGTTTGGCGGCTCCAAAGAGCAGATCGTAATCGCCCCATCGATCTTCGGCGCCCCAGCTGCCCGCGAGGGCTCGTATTTCAGGCCAATGACCGCGCCAGAGCGCCTTAGTGCCACAAAGAGTATCGGTAATACGTTGACCGAGCAGGAACGAAAACATCGCACTGAAGACGCGATTTCCCACAACGTTCAAGGGTCGCATTGCCTCCCCTTCCATTGGGAATACTAAACGGGACCCATTTACAAACTCAGCCTTACCACTTACGAGTACGTCGTAAAAATAAGGTAATTCCTCCGGCATCGTTGTCAGGTCCGCATCGAGTATCATCAGGACCTCGCCTTCGGCCTGGTCGAATCCTGTGCGCACGTTCAGTGCCTTAGAAATTCCCGGACCATCGTAGAGCTTTATGTCACGCCCGGGGTAGAGCTTTTGCAGTCGCCGCACCTCGTCGGCGGTTCCATCGGTGGATTTGTCGTCGCAAAAGATGATTTCGGTATGACACCCCAGGTCAGGCATCCGTTCGACAGCAGCGACGACATTGCCGACCTCATCGCGACAGGGCACGACGACCGATACGCTGCAGTCCCGCTTTGGTGACGCGCGTTTCAACGGTCTCGCAACGGTGAGACAAATCATATTGAGGCGCTCTATGCCCGGCAATCGTGCAATGAATGAATTTGCGAATCCGGAAAGAAGTGGGATTTTCTTCGGGACGAGGACTCGACGATACACCTGCAATGGCTCGTAGTCACATAAGCGCAAGATATTCGCCATCTCTGGCGTCGAAAGCCAGTTCTGCAAGGGCAATGGAAATTTCTGCCCCAGCCGCTCGGAAAATCGCGCAACCGGCTCCCATAAATGATTATAATTCTGGACGACGACACGAGTATGCTCGTTCATCGCCAAGCGCAACGCCCGTAGCGCCGCAATTGGATCGGCTTGATCGTTGATGTCGGTGATCATCACATGGTCAAACGTGCCGAGGCTCTGGACGTCGTAGTTGTGGTGAACGAGGAAGTTCAAATCTGAGAAACGCCGGCTGGCGAGCTCAACCAGCTTTGGACTGAGATCGATGCCGACTCCGTAGCTCGGTGCAACGGCGTGCAGGAAGTCGGGAGTAAGGCAGCCGACCTGCAGGACGCGCTTGCCTGGCGGTATAATAAAGCGGAGCAGGTCGAAAACTTGATTAAAATAATACCGGTTTTTCGCAATGTATTCGGCGCGGCTTGCCGATAATCGGTCGTAATGTGCCCGGACCTCATCCACCCTCCGTTGAAGAGCAGCGGGACCGAAGCGGTCGGAAGCAGTCGCCCTGGCCACTGCTTTCTGTTCTATCTTAGCGAGGTGTGACGCCATGGAAGCTCTGTGGCAATGCGATCAGGATGCTCTGGGGATTTCACTGGTGCATCCTGACACTTGTCTCGGCCGCATGCAATGTGTGGGACGCTCGCCCGCGACCGTGGGATCCACTTGCTGAATAATCATGATCATCTTGCGTACAAAAACTAAGATCGCTCTGGCTCGGGCTGCCCAGCGCATCTTGATGGGCGGAAGAAGGGCGATAGGGCGCGGGCCGATTACTGTCTGCCGGCGGGGCGGGGTACGGTGGAAGCTCGATCTACGCGAGGGCATCGACTTCTCAATCTTTCTTCTCGGCAGCTTCGAACCCGATGTGGTTGCCGCCTACCGGCACATGATCAGGCCGGGAGCGACTGTTATCGACGTCGGTTCGAATATTGGTGCACACACTTTGAGGCTTGCCGCCTGTGTTGGCCCTGCGGGACGGGTGGTCGCGGTAGAGCCGACCCGATATGCTTATGGGCGTCTGCTAGAGCACCTCCTCTTAAACCCACAGTTGGCCTCTCGTATCATCTTGCTGCAGGCGATGTTGACGGGGTCTCCACAGTCGGAGCTGGCCGAAAACATTGACTCCTCATGGCCGCTTAAAACCCCGAGCGATGCGCATCCAGAGCACGCCGGCGTGGCTAAGTCGACGACCGGCGCGGCGGTCAGGACGCTCGACGATGTCGTTTCGGATCTCGATCTCAAATCCGTCGATTATCTGAAGCTCGATGTTGACGGATACGAGGTGCAGGTTCTGCGTGGCGCACGAAATACGCTTCGGCGCTTCGGGCCGGTCATTTTTTTCGAGCATGCACCCTACGGGGTGAAAGAAAAGGGCTACGATCCCGGCGAAATCGCAGAGATACTCACCGGCGCTGGCTATCGATTTACCGATCTCAAAGGGCGGACGCTGGCGACCGGCCAATACCGGTTGCCGGAGATCAAGGTCGGTGCGGGAATCAATTTGATCGCGTTTCCCGGCGATACACGGAGTGACCGAACGCAGCCCAACTCGTGACTGCCTGCAGCAGATGCTGCGCGAGGTGAACGGAGCGCGCTCGACGTCACGGTGGTAGACATGCCACCCGAAATTGGCGGCACGCAATTGACCATGGCGCAGCAGATGCCGCTGCGCCGGAAGTTCAAATTCCCGATACGAGCGAAAAACCGGGACTTGCTCCACCGCCGGGGAGACGAGATGGCCGGAACACGCCACTCCACCGAACTTGGCCCGCCTTTTGTGCCCGGCCGCGACGTGATCAGGGATGCGAAGGCCGGAGTAGCGCCATCAGCTCGCGCCACTCCCTCGGCGAGAGGCCGCTCGACGGCTGGTCCACCGGTTCCCCTTGGATCAATCGTCGGATCACGGTGAGGCCGGTCGCGGAAATCGAGGCCGCGTTCATCCGGTATTCGAGAAAGGCGGCGTGCGCCATCGGGACCCAGCGCGCGAGCGTGCCCAGCATCACCTCGGCATAGGCGCGGATCTCGTATTGCGCGTGCGGGTCGGCCCGCAGCGACAAAAAATGCATCAGATTGTGCAGGTCGGTCTTCCAGTACCACTGGGTGTAGAAATTCAGCGGCAGGTTGATGCGAGCGAGCTCGCGGGCGAGGCCGGGCCGCTCGGGGTCGATCGGTGCGCCGGATCGGTCTTCGTTGAGGAGTTCGGAATACCCCGCGTAGGCGCTTTCGGCGTCCCGACGCAGCAGGTCGAGGACGCGCTGCGCCGCTTCACCGTCGAGCAGCGCGCCGCGGCCCTGGCGGTTCGTCGTCGCCTGCACGGCCAGATGCTCGGGGTCCGGGATATAGAATTCCTTGTCGAGGATCGAGTAGCGCGCCGAGTATTCGTTCACATTCGCCGTGCGGTGCCGGATCCATTGCCGCGCCACAAAGATCGGCAGCTTCACATGGTACTTGATCTCGCACATCTCGAACGGCGTCGTATGACGATGGCGCATCAGATAATTGATGAGCCCCTGGTCCTCGCTGACCTTGCGGGTGCCGCGGCCGTAGGAGACCCGGGCCGCCTGCACGATCGCCGCATCGTCGCCCATGTAATCGACGACGCGGACAAACCCGTGATCGAGAACGGGTAGCGCTTTGTAGAGAATCGCCTCGAGCGCCGGCACGGTAGCACGGCGCGTCTCGTGCGCTGCGCCTTGCTGCGCAGCGATTTCTTGCTGTTGCTCTGCGGTCAGCCGGCTCATGGGTCGGCGCGGCTCAGGCGTTCACAGGCCATGAGCACCATCGGATCGCTTTGCGGCAACATTGATAGACGGTCTTTCAACCGCTCCCGGAGTGCCGGCGCTTCCGGAAAATCGAGCTCGGTCCAGAAACGCCTCCGGGGATCGAAATACCCGACGGTGTCGAGAAATGCGATCGTGAAGTAGTAGCTTTCGGGGAGCGACTCGCCGACCGCCCGCGCCACGATCTCGCCATCCGGGGAAATTGCCGTGGTCAGGCACCAATCGAGCAGCCCGGCAACCTCCTCTGCGGCCCGCCGGCGCTGGTCGGCGCGCATATGCGGCCAGCCGAGCTGCGATAGGACCGCGACATCGTAGTTGTTGTGGTTCGTCATTCCGATCTCGTCGAGCCAGCCATTCGGATACCGTCGGCCGCGAATCGCGAACAGCATGTCGACGAGCTGCGGCCAATACCCGATCTCACCCTCGAGATAGCGCGCCATGTGAAAGGTGAGGCTGAGGTCGACTGTCCGCAGCCGCCGACCGCCGACCAGATAATCGGCGCCAAAGAACCCGGTGGTCGTCTTTGCGGCGATCGATCCCGTCATCGTCCAGCCGCGAGACGAGCAGACCTTTCAAGTAATCCTTCAGCCGGTGGGGATCGTTGATGCGATCGAGAAAGTGGGGCGGCCTGCCTTGTTCGTCGAAGTCGGCGGCAAGCATGTGATCGACGCAGGCGTCGAGCTTCAAAAACCATACATTGGTGCAGCTGCCATGAGCTCCTTCGGCATCGTGCAAGACGGCGGCGGGCGACAACGACAGCGCGGCCCAGCTGCGCAGGCGTGCAAGCGTGGCGCGGATGGCGCTCGTATCGGCGGTGTATTCGAGCCGCCAACGCAACTCCCGCAGGACTTGCCGCGGGCAGGAAGTATCGCCCCCGCCGGCCTCACGCCGATCGAGCTCAGCCTCTATGGCTCGGATTTCGTGATCTGCCGAGCGGGCCAGTTCGACAATTTCCGGAAACCGCATCGCGATCGCTGTCCGCGGGTTCCACCCGGCGGGCGGCGGAGACCAAACGGCGTGAGTTGCGCTGCACATTGCTTCCCAATCGACCCGGCGCTCGCTTCGATCACCGAAGGGCTGCTCTCTCGGGAGCAAGCTTCCGAACAAGGCGCGCGTGGAATGGCGCAAACCCGGTCGAAGCGCCCCTTGCGGCATGCCGGGCGGCGTTGATCCGGGAGGCGCGCCGCGAGTAGGACGCCAGTCGCACGGGCCGCCTGGCGAGCCAATCGTCGAGCGAAGTGACTGGCAGCACCAGATCGTCGTCATCGCAATCCGGCAACAATGCGACGCTCAACCGCCGCGTCCCCTCCGGCCAGGCGATCTGCAATCGCCTGATCAAGGCCCCCTCGGCGCGCCTGCCGTCATCATCGACGCGGCGGGGCAATTCCGTCACCTGGGCGGCATTGCTATCGAGCCGAGGCCGACCGTGCAGTTGTCGAATATCGGCAATCGGAAAGACCTGCGGCTCCGGCGGGAAGCCGATCTCGAAGCACGCCGCCGCCGGCTCGAGGATGCGTAAGACGAACCGATCATCACCCGAGCGGAACCGAGCAACGGAACCGGCCACCGAAATCGGCTCTGCACTGGTATGCACGGCCCATACGACCTTGCCGGACAATTCGGCGCGAACCTCGTCCTGGATGACCACCTGCCGACCGATCAGAGCCGCTCCACGCCAAATGGAGCCCGCCGGTTTACCATAAGCCGCCGACAAATCGAAAACGGCCCATTTGCAGTCCCCATCGACGCAATTGCCGACGATCGGCGCGCGGGCGTCGGGTATTTGGTTGCCGCCATCGATGACCAAGGTGTTGTGGCCGGCAGTATGCGTGCGGTAGTAACGCCAGCGCGATCCTGATCTATTATCGGCGCCGTGATCAAAATAACCCGGCAGATCGTAATCGTCCGACCCGAGATCGATGATCCAGCGTTGTCGCGCCCCATCGAGGATGAAACTCCCCGCATCCGCTTGGTTGTGCAGGAAGACGTCCTCAGGGGGCGGCGGTGATCGGACTTCGGGGCCAGAGACATTTCCACCTTTGATGGCAAGATAAACCGGGAACGCCGCCGGGTCGCTCGACCAGGTGTTGCGAAAGCATGCGAGATTGTTGCTGTGAAATACCTTTCCTGTGGGCACCTTGATCCCTGACGGCTTGGACTTCGGTCGGTCGGGCCATATGACTGTGAACGGAAGGTACCACCCGTCGTACTGGTCTACGAGCCAAGCATCGACCGGCCGCCTAAACCGATGCGCAAACCAGGCGAGCGGCGCCATATCGAGGCGAGGCTCGGAATCGCCGAAATTGAATGCCGCGCCGAACGGCCCGACGGCATGCAAGGCAAAGTCTCCGGTCTGCGCAAACCCCGGTCGATCTGCGAGGCCAAAGCTATAGTGGAGCGCGCTCTCGAGTGCTGCGACCATTAGACCGGCATAGCGCATCGCAAGCGACCAATAGCTCGGGCCTTCCGGCCAAGCGCCATCCGGCGCCAGCCCATCGAAAACGTTCCACGACGAGACGAGGCTCTTCTGGATCAGCTGTCGTGAAATATCCGGATATCTGTCGAGAACCGCGAGTGCCGAAACCAGAATTCCCGAATTTGACACCAGTGTGCAATTGTCCCGCCGCCTTGGCCATTGCGCGAACCGATCATCATATGCGGCAAGGGCCGGCGTGAGGATATGGCGGAACAGCGAATCCTCGAAAGTCCGCCGCTCCTCGTCCGAAAATTCATCGTACAGCCAATCATAGGCGAGAGAAACGGCGACAGCGATCTCAGCGCAATCCAGAAAGGACTTGATCACCGGCCGGGCTTTCCAGCTCGGCTCGGCGCTCAGCTGCGCCAATGCGGTGCGCGTGGCGTAGAGCGCATCGGCTTTGGTCTCGCCATCGCTGATCAACGCCAAAAAAGCGGTGTGTATCAGGCAGCGGCCCTGACGCTTGATCCTTGCGCGCAACTCTTGTTTGGTCGAGCCTGCATCCTTCTCGCATAAGGACGCTTTCAGCCGCGTTATTAGCCTGGAATGGCTGTTCGCACGCGTGCGAATCCGGGAGATGGCGCCCTCGCCGAACAATAGATAAGGGTGCTTCCCCTTGAACCGCGAGACCGCGGTTTCGAGGAATTTCAGGTCCGGTCCACTGGCCTCGACAAATCGAAAAGATCGGGCATGACCCAAAGGCAATCGAACCCCTCTAACCGAGGCGTCGCGGCTGCCGAACCAACCTGCGATCTGAAGCGCGACCCCGGCCGTGCTTAGCAACCCACCGCCTTCAAATGCGGCGGGACCGTGGCCTGGTCAAGCGTCTTATTGTGGCTTGGTAACGAAATGAATCAAAATTAATCTAAATTTGGGATTTATGCCGCCCTTTTCGGCAGGCTGACATCGGCGTGCAGTGCGCGATGATGTCCTTGAGGGCCAATGCGCAGTCTCCTGCCTTTTCGATCCTGATCGAGGTGCGGCGGGACCCAGTTGCTGGGATCGGATCGAGTACCTGCCAAATCGGTACCGCATGCGCCACGGCTTACCGCAGCGGCGCGGAGAAGAGTTCAAAGGCGCGGTTTGGTCAGCCGAGCGGGAGGAGTGTCACGATATATCTGTAGTCGGGTCACTCGCAGGCCCGCGACCCCGTGGGTATCGATCGCGCGCTGCCAAGCGAGGAATTCTTCTACGGACAGCTCATAACGGCGGCAAACTTCCTCCAGACTGATAGCGCCGCTACGCACGGCATTGACTACCACCGCCTTGCGCCGGGCGACCCAGCGCTTGGTGTTGGGAGGCGGCAAATCCGTCGCGCTGTGGTTGGTGCGCGCGAAAACTTCGTTCTCAAGCAACTCGTACAGCTCAACGTTGTCGTCCATGGCGGAAGAGTAGAGCGGGAGACCTTAAGGAAGCCCTAAGTGGAAACTTGATAGGGCACTCGATTTTCGTTGGCTGGACCCGCAGCCTCAAAGCCAAATTCCGGGTCGACACTCCCGGGCTGCGGCTGCAGACCACCCTCGGCCCGTCCGCAGCCATTACCGAAAGCTGAGCCGAATCAAGGATATCGATCCGATTCTCCGGCTTGATGCGGAGAGACCCGATTCATATACTCCGCCCGCTTCGTTCACGGAGTTTCGGGGAGACCGATGCGTCCGTCACTTCCGCCAGGTTACCATCCGTCCGATGCCGAAGAATTCATGAACCCGCTCCAGGTCGAATATTTTCGCCAAAAGCTGTTGCGCTGGCGAGCCCAGTTGCTGGCCGAGTCGTCGGATACGTTGCAGCACCTGAAGGAAGAGAGTTTGCTCAAACCCGATCTCACGGACCGCGCTTCGCTCGAGACAGAGCGCGCGATCGAACTGCGCACCCGCGCGCGCGAGCGCAAACTTATCTCCAAGATCGAAGCGGCGCTCCATCGGATAGACGACGGCACTTACGGTTATTGCGAAGAGACGGACGAACCGATCGGCATCCGCCGTCTCGAAGCCCGGCCCATCGCCACCCTCAGCATCGAAGCCCAGGAGCGGCACGAGAGGATGGAACGCACTCACCGCGACGACTAACGGGTCGAATCCTCTCCCGTTCGGCTCGAGGGAGCTCAAACCCCGCGCCGCGGATCGTGGGCCAATACGGCGCCACCCCGGTATTTCGCTAGCATTGCGGCCAAAATCGATTGAGATCGCGCACCGCTTCCCCATTTGCGGCAGCAGATTGCGTGACAATTCCTGTCACTCCGATGCCCTTGTCACTCGGATGCAGCCAATGGTCGCCAAAGCAGTGCGAACCGGTGCGTGGGCGAGTCGGATCGGCGAACGCTCAACGGCTTCGTGGATCCGCTGTCTGGCGGTGGCGAGCTTGGTCCTGGTCGCCGTCGCGATCGTCCTCGAAATTTCCCAACTAGGGCGGCTCATCGCGCCTTTGCCTGCCGAGACGGCAGCAATTACACTGCTTGGGCTCGCCGGTCTCGCAGCTGTAGCGAGCAACAGGGCAATAATGACGCTTGCGTCTCGCCTCGAGATGTTGAGTTGGGCGCTCGACTCGGCACCCGATGCACAACTGATCGTGGCGGCGGACGATCGTATCCACTACGCTAATCGAGCATTCCGCGATCTCCTCCCCGGCCCCGCCGAGTCGCCTCTGGATCGCGTCAGGCAAGCTTTATGCCCGGATGTAGAATCAGAGGCGCAATTTCGCCGGCTCCGCGGCCGTGCCGCCGCTGGCGTCTCGGCCACTGCAATCCTCGCCTTGAGCGAGGCATCGACTGCCTACCCCGGCCACTTGAAGATCAGGATAGACCCAATAACGGGTTATCCGGGATTCAGCTACTGGAGCATTCAGGATGTCAGCGCGTCTCAGCGATCCGAGGCGGCCCTCCGAGAGGAGCGGAACGTTCTCGCCGCCCTTCTAGACAATGCACCGATCGGATTTTATTCGGTCGATGATGCTGGGCGCTTCCGGTTTGTAAATCGGACACTAGCGCAATGGCTCGGCAGCACTACCTCGGAACTCTTGACCGGCGGCGTTCGGTTGGGTGATTTTTTGGCCAGCCCGCCAGCCGCTGGGACACCAGCCTGGAACCCGTTTCGTGCACAGACGGCTGGGGTGCAACGTGGCGAGGTCATGCTCAAGACTCGTCAAGGGCGGATTGTGCCGGCCTGGATCGCGCAGAACGTAGCCGAATCCGGCGCCGAGCTGCATACACGGTCCATCGTGTGCGATTTGACGCCCGAGCGCGAGTGGAAGACTGCCCTCAGGTCGTTCGAACGCTTTCGACGTTGTTTCGCCAACGCACCGGTGGGGATTGCATTGGTTGACCGCAGCGGGCGCTTCGAGGAGGTGAACCGCGCGGTCGGCGAGCTGTTCGGCGCTACACCGCAATATCTAAAAGGACGGCAGCTAATCGAGTTGTTGAACGCGAAGGACCGGGACCGCATTGCCACCAAGCTTGCCGCGGCGGCCGATGGGCAGGCGGATCCCGAGCCAGTCGAGGTCCGGCCCATGCGGCCGGGCGATAAGACGCTGGTCCTATTCCTCGGCCGCCTCGACGACCCCGAGGATGGGGCGCTTCGCGGCGATATCGGCACTGGGAATACTAGGGCTGAAGCGGGGGAAGGGCTTACCCTCCATTTCATCGATGTCACCGAGCAGAAGAATCTCGAAATCCAATTCGCCCAATCGCAAAAAATGCAGGCCATTGGCCAGCTCGCCGGCGGCGTCGCTCATGATTTCAATAACCTGCTGACAGCGATGATCGGGTTTTGCGATCTGCTGCTGCTGCGCTCGCCGCCGAGCGACCCATCCTTCTCGGACATCATGCAGATCAAGCAGAATGCGAACCGGGCCGCCAATCTCGTGCGGCAGCTGCTGGCCTTCTCACGACAACAAACGCTGCAGCCGCGAGTCCTCAACATTACCGACATTCTCTACGAATTGCGGCACTTGATCGAACGGCTGATCGGGGAACACATCGACCTCGACGTCGTGCACGGGCGCGATCTCGGGCTTGTAAAGGTCGACCAGGGCCAGTTCGAACAGGTGATCATTAATCTTGCAGTTAATGCGCGCGACGCGATGCCCCGCGGCGGCACGCTCACCATTCGCACAGCGAATGTCCACCAGGACCGTCAATTGCGGCGCGGGCACGAGTCGATGCCGGCCGGCGACTACGTGCTGATCGAGATGACGGATACCGGGGTCGGTATCCCCAAGGAGAACTTGGCTCGCATTTTCGACCCGTTCTTTTCGACCAAGCAAGTCGGCTCCGGAACTGGCCTCGGTTTGTCGACCGTCTACGGCATTGTCAAGCAAACAGGGGGTTTTGTCTTCGCGAGCAGCGCGCAGGGCCAGGGCGCGGTTTTTCAGATCTACCTGCCGCGCTGCGAGCCCGCGGATGCGGCACAGGCCGCCCGGTCCGATACAGGTGAAGTCGCCGCGGTAAAGGATTTGACCGGGCACGGTACCATCATGCTCGTCGAGGATGACGATCCGGTCAGGATCTTCGGCGCTCGCGCTCTGCGCAACAAAGGGTACAAGGTGATAGAGGCGAGAAGCGGCGAAGCGGCGCTTGATTTGATCCGCAATACTGCGGAGACGATCAACCTTCTGATCACTGATGTCGTTATGCCGCATATGGATGGGCCCGGTCTCGTCCGCGAAGTGCGGGAGATAAACCCGGAAATGAAGGTGATCTTCATTTCGGGGTATACCGAGGATGCGTTCCGTCAGCGCCTCGACAGCGACGTTCGTATCGAGTTTCTGCCCAAGCCGTTCAGCTTGAAGGAGCTCGCGGCCAAAGTGAGAGACGTACTCGTGGCTGGAGTCGGGTAGTGGCGGATTTCAGTATTGCATTTATCGAACAAAACGTGTACAGACGGTAGTTCCGGGCAGCGTTCCCGGGCCGCGTTGCACGGCATCATCGGGTATGGAATAAGGAAGACGGACCAATGCAGACCGCATTGCGCCTCTTGGACAAGGAAGCAATGGACAAGCAGCGGGCTTTGGACGCGGCGCTCGGACAGATAGAACGCGCTTTCGGCAAGGGTTCGATCATGAAGCTCGGATCGCGCGAAGCGGCCGCCGATACCGAGGTAATATCGACCGGATCTTTGGGTCTCGACATCGCGCTCGGCATCGGCGGGCTGCCGCGCGGGCGGATTATCGAGATTTACGGGCCGGAGAGCTCCGGCAAGACGACGCTTGCCCTGCATGTGATTGCCGAAGCGCAGCGCGGCGGCGGCACCTGCGCCTTCATCGATGCCGAGCACGCGCTCGACCCGGCATATGCCCGCAAGCTTGGCGTCAATATCGACGACTTGCTGATTTCCCAGCCCGATGCCGGCGAGCAGGCGCTCGAGATAGCGGATACGCTGGTCCGCTCGGGGGCCATCGATGTGCTCGTCATCGATTCGGTCGCCGCCCTTGTGCCGCGCGCCGAGCTCGAAGGCGAGATGGGCGACAGCCATATGGGGCTGCACGCCCGATTGATGAGCCAGGCGTTGCGCAAGCTGACGGGCTCGATCGCCCGGTCGCGCGCAATGGTGATTTTCATTAATCAGATCCGCCACAAGATCGGCGTGATGTTCGGCAATCCGGAGACCACGACGGGCGGCAACGCACTCAAATTCTACGCCTCTGTCCGCCTCGACATCCGGCGCATCGGCGCGATCAAGGAGCGCGACCAGGTCACCGGCAACCAGACGCGCGTCAAGGTCGTAAAGAACAAGATGGCGCCGCCTTTCAAGGTCGTCGATTTCGATATCATGTACGGCGAGGGGATATCGAAGCGCGGCGAACTGATCGATCTGGGCGTTCAGGCCGGCGTCGTCGAGAAGTCTGGCTCCTGGTTTTCCTATGACGGCCAGCGCATCGGCCAAGGACGTGAAAACGCCAAGGCTCACCTAAAGGAGCATTCCGAGATCGGCGAGGCGATAGAGCACGCGATACGCGGCAATGCTGGCTTTGTGGCCGAAGCGATGATGGCAGCCCCGGGGGAGGCTGCAGCCGAAGAATAACCGGTCAGTTTCCGGAGGAGATTCTCGGGCCGAAGCCATCGCGGATGGGGTTTGTGCCGGAAAGGGGGGGCTCGGCCACATTTGCCTCGAGCTGTGGTGGTGCTCGCTGGACCAAGTCGGCTGCGCGGATCCAGAAGCGTTCGAGTCGGCGCAGCGTAACGCTGGTATTCTGCAGATCGTCGGCGGTGAGCGTCGCCTGCGAAAGCATTTGGCCGTGACGCTGATGCATGGCGTCCAAGCGATCCCGCAGTTTGCCGCCTTTTTCGGTCAATCGAACATGGATCGAGCGCCGGTCGTGCACCGAGCGCTCATGCGCCAGATACCCGTTCTCGACCATTTTCTTGACGTTGTAGGAGACGTTGGATCCGAGATAACAGCCGCGCAAGGTGAGCTCGCCCACGGTCATCTCCGCGTCCCCAATATTGAACAGCATCATTGCCTGGACATTATTGATGTCGTGAACGCGGAGTCCTTCCAGTTCCAGCTTGACGACCTCCAGGAATTGACGATGAAGGCGCTCGACCAGCGAAATCACTTCGAGGTAGAAGTTGTTCATTGCAAACCTCTGGTTCGCCCATTTCCGCGGCGTTGGGCCCGGCGCCGTCCCGAGCGCGAAATGTATCGCCCCGTCTACATGTTCACTCCGGGGCTACGCCGAGATCCGTCAAAAAAGCGTCCCTCATCAGACCTTGCTCCGATCGGCGCTCGCCAGCCATGCTAACCGGTCGATGTCTGGCCGAGCCAAGCGCGCTCGATGGTCGGTGCACCCAGATGGTAACCCTGCAGATAGCCGAACCCCTCTGCCCGCGCGACCGCCTCGTCGGCGGCGTTCTCCACCCCTTCCGCCACGGTAATGCAGCCGAGACCGCTGATCCGCTGGAGCAGATCCCGCAAAAGCATGCGTCGTTCATGGCTATCCGCCAGGTTTCGCACAAACGAACCGTCGATCTTGACGGTGTCGACCGACAGAGTCTCGAGGTGCTGCCACGAGGCGTGACCGGCGCCGAAATCGTCGAGCGCCACCCGGCATCCGGCGCGGCGCAGCGCGTCGACAAAGCGCGCCGACTCGTCGAGGTCGGACAATGCCGCAGTTTCCGTGATCTCCACGACCAACCGCCGGGCGACATCGGGCCGATACTGCAACGCCGAAACCAAAGATTCCAGCCACGGCCCGATGCATGCAGTCAGCCCGGATATATTGAGCCCAAGCCTTACCCCGGAATGCCTCGCGAGTTCCCGGACAGTGAGTTCGAGGACGTAGTCGTCAATGAATCCAATCAGACCCAGTTCTTCGATCGGCGTGATGAATTCGCCGCCGGCGATGATGCTTCCCTTCAAATCGCGCATGCGCAGCAGGCATTCGAAATAATCCGTCTCTCCCGTCGCCGCGCATACCACCGGTTGAAATGCGAAGAGCAGCCGGTTCTGCCGTAGCGCCGTTTGCACCACTGTGCAGATCGATGCGCCGCAGTTTCGCCCTTCATGGCCGATTTCGTTATCCATATTGCCCACTGATGCCCGGCGAGAGCTCCGTCGCCGCCGGGGAGCAGCGGGCAGGCCGCTGCCGCAATCGGTCCAGGCAAATTTAATCGTATATCCGTCAGCTGGGTGTCAGCGCAGCGTCAAAAAGTCGTCTGTGCGCAGTGCGTCACTGGCTCATCCGTGCCGAGCCGGAACCAGGATCGCATTGATGATGCATCCCGCCAATGCGATGCCGGCAGATATGATTAAGTCGGCTCCGAAACTTCCCAGTGCGATCGCTTCCCCGCCGACGAGGGAGCCGAGCGAAATGCCCAAAAACAGCGCGCTGTTGTTCCAGGCAAGCACCGCAGCGCGTTGGTTGGGGAAATCATTTGCCAGACCGGCTTGCTGGGCCGGAAAGAACAGTTGCGCGACAGCCGAGCTCACGCCGAGGGCGGGTTCAATCAACCTGCCCGCATCGAGTGCCAGCCGCAGCAGCAGCAGGGAAGCGCACAGGCCCGCAAAGCTCGCGGTCGCGGTGAAGCGGACACCGAGACGATCGGCCACACGGCCACCGACGAGAACCCCGACAATTGCCCCGCAGCCATAAAAGAGGATCGCCGCGGCGGTCTGCCCGGTCGAGAAGCCCACGGCAGTGAGGCCCGTGCCGAGATAGGTATAGACGCCGTATAGTCCAGTGCTCCACAGCACCATTGGGATCAAGCGCCGCGCCAGAACAAGAACGGCGAGCGGATCACCGCCTGCGGTCCCCGGACCGGCTGCGGCGCGGCCGTGATCGCATGGCCAGACCCATCGGTTCAGCCAGACCATCGCGAGACCTAGGCCGGCGAGCGCAAGGAATACCGACGGACCGCCGAAGAGAACGCCGACCAAGCCGCCCGCCGACGCACCGATTGCCAACGAGGCCACCAGACCGGAGACCACCAGCGCCAGCCAGGTGGCGCGGCGGTCTGGCGGGGCGGCGCTGCCGACGAGTGCATAAATCGACGGCGAGACACCCGCCGCCGCGGCCCCGGCAAAAAGCCTGACTGCGAGCAGGGACGGCAGATTTGCGGCGCCGGCGGTGAGGATATTGGCAAGGGCGAAGGCGAGGAGGGAATAGATCAAAACCCGCCGCCGCCCGATCCGATCCGAGAAATATCCCAGCAGCGGAGCGCTCAGCATATAGGCTAACGAAAATATCGTCACCGACAGCCCCGCCACTGACGGAGCGATGCGGTAATCGGCCGCCAGCACCGGCAGCAAAGGAGAAAAGACGAACAGCTCGGTTCCGACCAGGAACATGGTCAGCCAGGCCACGGCCAATCTGGCCGGTGCGTTAACCCGCATCGAAATCGAGTCCTTGACGATGTGAAGTCGAGACCTTGCGCGAGTCTGCGCTGCGACGGTGCCGCTAGCTCAGGCCGGGGCCGACGACCGCTGCACCGCCTGTTCTCGGGCGATCTCGACAATTCGGTCGAGATGAGTCCATACCCCATCGAGCGCCTCGGCCATGATCGCGGCGTCCGCGATCGTTGCGGGCAGCAACTCCGGCCGCGCGCTCAGGACCATTTGGGTCACCGACAGCGATTCCTCGGCGTGGCGCTCTTCGACCATCTCGGAAAAGCACTCGGCAAAATACGGTTCATCCGCGAATTGCGGGAAATGGACCGATAAGGCATCGGCGAGGGCGCGCATCCAATCCACCGACATCACCTCGATCGCGCACCATGGGCCCAACGATCGCGAATAGAGCGTTTTGGCGAGGCGCACGAATTGGGCCGCCTCGCCATCGACATCGCGGCATAATTCCTCCGGCTCTGCGAAGGCCTCGTCATCGAGCACGCATTGGGCGCCGATATTGCGAAATGCTCGCGTCAGTTGGTAATGGTGCGTATCGCCGCCCGGTAGGCCATCATCGTCGACAAATATCTGAAGCTTGCGCTTGCGCAGGGCGGGGCTGTCGAGGTGCGGCAGATAATAAACGGCGGCCCGTGTGGCGTGCATTGCCGCCTGATAGACAAGGTGGATCTGACCGAGAAATGACGGATCACTGGCGATCGCGTGGTCGAGGGTCGCGAGATTGTGAAAAAATGGCATCCGCGACGGGCGATGCTGCTCGGCAAGCGAACTTATCGCGACCGAAAATTCATCGACCGGGTTGCAGGCGGGCGAGATCTGCTCACAATTGGTCAAGTCGATACTAGAAATATGTGACATCTCATCACACTCCTGAATGGAAATGAATTATCGAAAGGCTGGTCGAAAAATGGCCTCGACCGTAGCAGTTAAAGCTTGTTCACAGAGATGAATGTGGTTCGTGTTTACGTTTTGGACACTAGAACGAATCAGGAACTTAGTCAAGTAAAATCCGGCCGATTGGGAATGCGAGCGGGACCGCCTTCCGCCCCGCCTGGCGGGTTGACGCGAACCCGGTGGCATGCGGAAGTAGGGTGACGTCCCGGTCGATCGGACCAGTCACGGCCGAGGGAGGACCAACATGCGCGCCGCGGTTCTGACGGAAATCAACAAACCCTTGGAGATCCTCGATCTCGAGCAGGAGCCGCCAAAGTCCAAAGAGGTTCGCGTCCGGGTCAAGGCGGCCGGCGTCTGCATGAGCGACTGGCACATCATGAAC
>VAZT01000092.1 GCA_005884825.1 Alphaproteobacteria bacterium | reverse complement strand
ACCGGTGCAGTGCTGGCAATGGGGACCTTTATTGGGGCCACGACCAAGATCGTCGACCGCAACGAGGTCGATCGCGCCTTCGTCCTTCGGGGTGACGCTCGGGCGTCGGATCAGCGCTGCAGCGAGCTCCGCGGGGTCGAGAGCCGTCTCGCTCATTCCCGCAACAGCTCGTTGATCGAGGTCCGTGCGCGAGTTCCCTCATCGACCTTCTTGACGATGACCGCGCAATAGAGGCTCGGACCCGGCCGGCCGTCGGGCAGGTTCTTGCCAGGCAGCGAGCCCGGCACGACGACCGAATAGGCCGGCACGCGGCCCATCAGGATCTCCCCGGTGTCGCGGTCGACGATCTTGGTCGTGGCCCCAATAAAGGTCCCCATTGCCAGCACTGCACCGGTCTCGACGATCACCCCTTCGACAACTTCGCTGCGTGCGCCGATGAAGCAATTATCCTCGATGATCACCGGCTCGGCCTGCAACGGCTCGAGCACCCCGCCGATCCCGACGCCGCCCGAGAGATGGCAGTTTTTGCCGATCTGCGCGCACGAGCCGACCGTCGCCCAGGTATCGACCATCGTTCCTGCGTCGACATAGGCGCCGACATTTACAAAGCTCGGCATCAGCACGACGTTCGGCGCGATATACGCAGAGCGGCGCACGATCGATCCCGGCACCGCGCGAAATCCGGCGTCGCGGAAGCGGTTCGACGACCATCCGGCAAATTTGGACGGCACCTTGTCCCACCACCGCGCTGCCCCGCGCTGCGGGTCGCTGGGACCGCCCGGGATCTCGACCATATCGTTGAGCCGAAACGACAGCAGCACGGCCTTCTTGAGCCATTGATGGACCTGCCATCCCTGGCTTGTCTTCTCGGCGACGCGCGCGCGACCCTCATCGAGCGCGTCGAGTGCTTCCTCGACGGCCTCGCGGTAAGCGCCGCGGCTCTGCGGCCCGAGCGTGTCAAGGGCTTCCCAGGCGGCATCGATAGTGGCAGCGAGATTGGCGTCGGTCATGGCCGTCCTAGCGGGCTGGCGGTGTGCGAGGGCGCAGAACATGATCGACCCGCCCCTGCAGTGTCAACGCAGCTCGCCGCCGCGCCGGACCCGCCCCTGTTTTCGCTGATAAATGCAGCGAAAAAACAGCGAAGGGTCGGACGAATGCCGCGGAAAATCCTCAACTAAAAGCCAGCAAGAACAGTCAGGTCCGGCTGTAAAGCGCCGGAGTTGTGGCTGTACTGGGTGCATCGCCCGGCCCGGGAATGGCGGATGACCCACTGAGACCAGGATTTTCCGGACTGAGCATCTGAGGATGCGGACTTGGACGGCATTTGCGAAAATCCTCTTACCCGGCGCAAGCTGCGGCACCGTTCAATTCAACTCGATACCATGCCATTGCGGCTAAATTCGGGACCAGCATCGCACCAGCCGCAACATCGAACCGGATCGGCGTCGGTTACCGCTCGGGGTCGCCATCTTGACTACCACAGTTCGGTACGCCCCGACGCCGACATCAAATAGTAATAATTTCTTGCACGCGGCTTTTTTTCGATGCGCTAATTCGCTATTTATCGGAGAATATCGGCACAATAGCGTGGAGGGCTCGCTATTGGGAGACGAGGAGGGATAGACCAGATGGCGACGTTGGACGAGATTGGGCAGGAAAAGCAGCGGATTTCCGAGCGGCTGGCGCGGATTGATGTCGAACGGACAAAGCTGGCTGATCAGCTCAGTGAACTGGAGATCACCGAACGCGTTTTGACGCGATTCGGCGGCAGTGCCGATACATCCGAAAGACGGCGGCGAGGACGCCCGGCAAGAACTGCCCCGGCAGCCAGCCCGCAGCGCGCCCCGCAGCGCAGAGCCCGCGGCGGCCAACAGGCGGCGGCGAGCGTGTCGTTGAGCGATGCCACGCTGCAAGCCGTCAAGGCGCATCCCGATGGGGCAACCGCGAACGACATCCTCAACCACCTGTCGCGAGAACTCGGGATGACGGTTCGGCCGAACCACCTCGGTATCGCGCTGCAACGGCACCGGCGCGCTGGCCGTCTCGAAAACCGCGATCAGCGCTGGTACCTGCCGGCATCGGCGCAGCGGGAGCAATCAGAGCACGCCGCGATGACCGGCTGACCCCAGCGGGGTCCCAGATGCCGAAATAGGGCCGCAACAGCCGGTCCTATTTGGAACCGCGTGCGGTCTGTGGTTGATTGGGCGCAGTGAGGGCGAGCCTCCTCGGTTGCGCCCAACCTGGTTTTCCGCGAGCCAATCTCGGAACGACGCTGCTACGCGATTTTCAACAGCCGCTTGGCATTGCCGTTCAACAGCTTCTCCTTGTCTTCCGCGCATAGTGGCAAAGTTTCCGTCCATTTGGTGCCCGGCGGGTTGTCGACAAACGGATAGTCGACCGAGAAGAGAATGCGGTCGATCCCCATTTCCATCATGCAGCACAAGAGGGCGGGATCGGAGAAGAAGCCGCTCGTCGTAATGAAGAAATGCTCGCAGAAGGTGTCGCGGAACCCCTTCCCGCCCTTGCCGTCTCGCGCCAGACCCATGTTGATGCGCCAGAGATAAAACGGCAGGCCCTCGCCCAGATGGCCGAGGATGATCTTCAGGCCAGGATAGGCGTCGAACACGCCGCTCAATACCAGACGAACGCCTTGCGTTGCAGTCTCGACCGTGAAGCCCCACGCGGCGCGCAACAGTGAAGGGTACTGCGCGACATAGTCCTTGTAGTAGACCTCGATGACGGCCGGATGCGGGGTCGATGGATGCATGTAGAGCGGCACGTCGAGCGCCTGTGCACGCTCGAAGATCGGCCAGAACCGTTTGTCGTCGAGGAAGAGGCCGTTCGTCAGCCCGTTTACCAGCGCACCCTTGAAGCCAAGCTTGGTGACGGTGCGCTCCAGCTCGTCGGCCGCCGCCTTCGGATCGGGAGTGGGGATTGCGGCAAAGGCGGCGAACCGGTCGGGATGCGCTCGCACCCTTTCGTGGAGCCGGTCGTTGGCGCCGCGCGCCAACGCGACAGCGCTCTCGGCATCCAGTTTCTGCAGCCCCGGATTGGCATGCGACAACACCTGCAGATCGATGCCGGCTTCGTCCATTTCCCGCAGTCGCAACTCCCCGACATCGTCGAGACGCTCGACGATCCGGGGTGCAGTGGTCATGTCCAATCCGGTGATGTGCCGCTTTACCTCAGGGTCGAAGTAATGCTCCTCCAGCGCGATGATGTAGGGTTTCGTTGCCATTCGCTCCTCCTCCCATCCAGCCACACACGCTAGCGGCTAGGCAGCCTGCGAGCGTGGGCGCGTAGGTCGTAACTTTCGTCGGCTGCCTGTTCCGGGCTCAGTGCGGGGTCGCCCGCCAACAGCCGCCGTGCGATGACGTGGTCGGCTGTTCGATTGACCGATTCGACGCCGATCAACCGCCCGCCGCGGAAGCAGAATACCGAGAAATTGCGGTCGGCCGGGTCGCCGCGCAGAACCGATGTGTCGTGGCCTATCGTGATGCCGGCGATCTGCAATTTCAGATCGCCCTGGTCGCTCCAGAACCACGGCACCTTCTGGTAGGGCACCGGCCGGCCGGCAAGACGGTCGGCGACGCAGCGTCCTTGGTCTATCGCGTTCTGTACCGATTCGAGGCGCACGCGACCGGGTGCGAAGGGGGTCGGGAAATTGGCGCAATCGCCAATGGCGGAGATCGCTGGGTCGCTGGTCACGAGGTATTCGTCGACCACGACGCCATCATCGACCGCGAGTCCAGCGTCGCTGGCCAGTCGAGCATTCGGGATGACGCCGATACAGATCAGGACCAGATCGGCGGGGATATGCCGGCCATCGGCCGTCTCGACCCCGGTAACCCGGCCGCCGGCGCCGAGGATTCGGGTCACACCAGTGCCGAGCGCGACCTCGGCTC
>VAZT01000091.1:2422-6420 GCA_005884825.1 Alphaproteobacteria bacterium | reverse complement strand
AGAGGCGGTCGCGCTGCAGTTGCGCTTTGATGAGATTGGCGACGACGAAGGCATCGATTTCCTTCGCCATCAGCTCGCGGTTCGGCACAGCCAAGTCGAGACGCGCCGCGGGCGGCCTATTTTCTTTCGGAGTTTGGCCGTCCTGGCTGTGCTCTCGGCGATCGGCGTCGGGGCATCCTTGGCCCTGCATTATGTCAGGACGCCGGATGTCAGGACGCCGGATGTCAGGACGCCGGATGTCAGGATGCCGGATGTGAAGACACCGGATGAGCAATCCGTCGCTCCTCTCGGCAATCCCCCGGGCGGCAATTACCCGGCCGACAATTACCCGCCGGCCGTCGCGCCGAAGCCGCTGACGCCGCAAGCTGCACCGGCTGTACCGACACCTGTTCCATCGCGGCCCGAGCAAATGCTCCGGCCGAACGGGTCCGGAGCAATCCCGCCGGCGCCGCGCGCCGCAACGACGCCGCAAGCGCCTCCTCCACCGGTGCAATCTCCGGCGGGCCAGCACCTTTCTGCAACCGAGCTAGCCGGGCTGGTCACCCGCGGTGACGAGTTCCTCAGCGCCGGGGACATCGCGTCGGCGCGATTGTTCTATGAGCGCGCCGCCGACGCGGGCGACAGCGCTGCGGCGCTTCGGCTGGGTGCGACATTCGATCCCAATTTTCTCGGCCGTGTCGGGGTCCGCGGCAACCCCGGGGACCCGGCTCAGGCCGCGTCCTGGTACCGTCGAGCCCGCGACCTCGGCGATGCCGCCGCCGCGGAGCGCCTCAAAAAACTGGAAGGACAGCCGCGCTGAATCGCCTCTTTCACGGTGTCGCGGGCTGGCGCACGAGGAGGGGTTCGATCTCTCGACGCACCGGATAGGCGTAGGGACCGAGAAGGTTGACGAGGATCACCGCGACGACGAGCGCGCCGGCGGCGCCGATCAGCGCCGGGTCATAGGAACCCGCAAGATCGTAGACGAAGCCGCCGAGAAACCTGCCGAAGCTGGAACCTAGGCCGAAGATCATAAAACAATAGCCATAGATTTCGCCAAACGCCCGCGGTCCCATATAGCGCGACACCAGAAACGCGATCAGGTCGATCTCGGTGCCGAGCCCCAACCCCAGCAGAATTACCCCGATCCCCGGGAGCGCACCGGAAGCGCCGCTGAGAAGCACGAAACCGGCGATCGGCGCGAGGAAGAACACGGTTGCGACAAAGGGCGCGAAAATGCGATCGACCAAATATCCGGCGAGCAGCCGCCCGGTCATTGTCGCCAGTCCGAAGATCCCCATAACTGCCGCTGCCGCCCCTGCGGAGATGCCGTGATCGGTCAGCAGCGGCACGACATGAGCAACCGTGCCGTTGATCGCGATCGCAACCAGAAAGAAGGCCGCCCCCATCAGCCAAAAGCGGCGGGTGCCAGCGGCGGCGCGCACGGTCAGACCCGTCAGATCGGCCGCTGTCGCGGCCCGGCACTCGCCTTCGCCCGGCCGCGGCTCCCGTATCCACAACGCCACCAGCGGAAACGCAATCGCCAGCGTGATCAGCCCGAGGATGGGATACGCACCGCGCCAGCCAACCCGCTCGATCAGCGCCTGAGCGAGTTGCGGCATGATGAAGCCGCCGAGCCCGACCCCCGACATCGCAATGCCGAGCGCCAACCCGCGCCGGCGGTCGAACCAAGCCGATATCGCCTTGGCATAGCCGATCGGGGTTTGAACGGCGCTGGCCGCTTCGGCAAGCGCGAACAGCAGCGTGAAAATCACGACCGATTTCGGGCTGAGCCCCAACAGGCACATCGCGAAGGCGTAGAAAACGAGGCCGGGCAATGCCACCCGGCGAATGCTCCAGCGGTCCATCATCCGGCCGAGCACCGGCACCGTCAGGGCGGAGCAGATGCCGCCAAACGACAATGCGAAAGATGCAGTGCCCCGCTGCCATCCCATATCGGCCATGATCGGCTTCAGGAAGACGCCGAAGGTAAACCCCAGCACCGGACCGTTGCACACGACGAGGCCACCGACGGCCCCGACGACCACCCACCACGGGTTGGTAAAGCCGACCCGCATGCTTTCCCTCTCTCACCGCCGTGGCAGCCGGCGCGGATGTTGACCGGGACCCTCCCGCCCCCGGTAGCCTGGCTATCGGGCCCCGTTGCCTGATGTCTTTTGCCGCAACATTGTAATCAAACCCTGCACTTGTCCGCCATTGTGCTGGATAACGGAAGCAAACTCGGAGCGCTGGGTGACCGCCATGCTGATGCCGTCCACCGCTACGTCGCTGATCTTGTAGACGCCGTTTCGCCCGGTCAGGCGCCAGTCGACCTTGACCGGCGCGGCGCCGCCGGGGCGGACGATCTGGCTCGACACGATTGCACCGTCAGCATCGGGCCGGCTCCCGGTCACCTTGAAAGTCTCGCCGGTGTATTCCGCCAGACGCGTGGCGTAGGCCATTGCGATGTAGTCCTCGAACAGCTTGACGTACTCTGCCCGCTGCTCCTCGGTCGCGGTGTTCCAGTAGCGGCCGAGGACGAACCTGGCGATCCCGGGTACGTCGAAGTCCTCGCGCAACAATTCGCGAAACCGTTCCGTCCTTTGCGCCTGTGTCGCCCCCTTCCCCAGCACCTCCAGCGCCCGGCTCCCCAGTGTGCTGATCATTGCCGCGGGGTCCGCCGCCGCGGCGGCCGGAAGCGCCGGGGCCAGCACACCGACGAGAATGGCGAAGGCGGCGGTCAGGACGGAACGTCGCAACATTGGCTCGATTACCTCAAAGATGTTCAGTGCTCGGAAACAACGCCGGGCCCGACCGCCGATCGCGCGACCGTGCTAGGCGTGCCGCGATCCTCGCGCCGCGTAAACCCGGCTTTGGGCGGCAGGTTCTCCTCCTGCTCGTGGCGGATTAGCGCCGTCCGCCTTTGCCGATAAAGCGAGCGGATTGTCGCATAATAATCGAGCGATGTCCGCTCGATATCGGCCAGCGTTTCGATGTACCGCGACCGCGTGTCGATGCCGCTGACCCCACCGCGCACAAACGGGATCCAGTAAAGCGTCCAAGGATTGCCGGTGACGATGTTGTTCCATGGATCGCCAAACCCCTCGGCCACCTGGCCGCCCAAATCGCGCGGCGTCGACGGACCGAGGATCGGCACGACAAGATAGGGGCCCTCGGGAACCCCCCACGCGCCGAGCGTCAGCCCCAAATCCTCTTCGTGATAAGGAACGCCCCAGCGTCCGGCAACATCGACCACCCCCCCGATGCCAATTGTCGAGTTGATGACAAAGCGTCCCATCGTTTCCCCGGCGCGCTTGAATTGACCCTGCAGCGTGTCGTTCACAAAAACCAGCGGCTCGCGCAGGTTGTTAAGAAAATCGCGCAATGAATCGCGCACCGGGTCCGGGAGCGCCGCGCGATAGGCCTTGGCGACCGGCACTATCGCATTGCGGTCGACGAATTGATTGAAGTCGAAGATCTTGCGGTTGACGTTTTCGAGCGGATCGTTGAACTCCTCTTCGTAAGTGGCGACCTGCTGCTCAGTGTTCGACGCCGCGCACCCCCCAAGTATCAAGGCCGACACAACCGTCAGGTCGAGCAGAGCGCAGCGCAGGAAGCTGAATTTCGTCATCGATTGGTCTCGCATCAGTACGGCAGGTGCCACGGGGGCGAGATAATTGCGGGAAATGCGCGAAAACGGCAAGTGCCGTTGCAGGCGGGTGCTTCAAAATTGCACGAGCCGCTTGCACATATAAAGATATCTGTATATCTTGGCGGCGATCGAGAGTGGAGACGCCCCGCCGATGGAGCACCTGCTGGCCGCATTGCGTGCAGTGGCCGAGCCGACCCGGCTTCGGCTCGTGGTCCTGTGCGCGCGCGGCGAGCTCACCGTCAGCGAGCTGACACAGATCCTCGGGCAGAGCCAGCCACGGGTTTCGCGCCACCTGAAGCTGCTGTGCGAAGCCGGCCTCCTCGACCGCTTCCGCGAGGGCAGCTGGGTGTTCTATCGCCTCAGCCAA
>VAZT01000091.1:0-2389 GCA_005884825.1 Alphaproteobacteria bacterium | reverse complement strand
ATGGCATCGGATCCGCTCGCTCTATATCGATGAGCGCGAGGTCGAGGCGGCGCTCGTCGAGATCATCGCCGCCGCCGATCCGCGCGACCTTCTCGACATCGGCACCGGCACCGGCCGCATGCTGGAGATCCTGGCACCGCGCGTCGAGCGCGCGCTCGGCATCGACCAGTCCCGCGAGATGCTCTCGATCGCGCGGGTGAACCTCGCGCGGGCCGGCCTCGAAAACGGCTCGGTCCGGCTCGGCGACATGTACCAGCTGGCAGTGCCGGACGCGTCCTTCGACGCGGTGGTGATCCACCAGGTGCTGCACTACGCCGACCGGCCCGCCGCGGCGATCGCCGAGGCGGCGCGCGTGTTGCGGCCGAACGGCGTCCTCGTTGTCGTCGATTTCGCGCCGCACGCGCTGGAATTCCTGCGCGACGAGCACGCGCACCGGCGGCTCGGTTTTTCCGATGCCGAGGTGGCGGAATGGTGCCGCGCCGCCGGTCTCGATCCGGCGTCGCCGCGCCATTTGGCGGGCGACCCGTTGACGGTCGTGATCTGGACCGCCCATCGACACGCTCCGACACATCCGCGTTTTGCCCAAGCCCTGCAGCCGGGAGCGCCGGCGCTCGTCGAAGGAGAGCTTCACTGATGCAGAATTCCGCCCGCGGGCTGCTCGGCGCCGACCCGGTGAGCGATTTCGACGCCGGCCCGCCCCGCATTTCGTTCGAGTTTTTCCCGCCGAAGACACAAGAGATGGAAGAGCGGCTGTGGGCCTCGATCAAGCGCCTCGAACCGCTGCGGCCGCGTTTTGTCTCCGTGACCTACGGCGCCGGCGGCTCGACGCGCGAGCGCACGCATTCGACGGTGCGCCGCATCCGCCAGGAGACCGCGCTCGAACCGGCCGCACATCTGACCTGCGTCGCGGCGGCGCGCGAAGAGATCGACGCGGTGGCGCGCGACTATTGGGAGGTCGGCATCCGCCACATCGTAGCGCTGCGCGGCGACCCGCCCGGCGGCATCGGGGCGGGCTACGCGCCGCACCCGGGCGGCTATGCCTACGCGGCCGATCTCGTCGCAGGCTTGAAGAAGGTGGCGGATTTCGAGATCAGCGTCGCCGCCTATCCCGAAACGCACCCCTCGGCGCGCAGCCCCGGTCATGATCTCGATAATCTGAAGGCCAAGCTCGATGCCGGCGCCAGCCGCGCGATCACGCAATTCTTTTTCGATGCCGACGTGTTCCTGCGGTTCCGCGACCGCGCCCGCGCCGCCGGCATCGAGATACCGATCGTTCCCGGCATATTGCCGGTCACCAATTTCGCGCAATTGAAGCGCATGGCGGCGGCCTGCGGGGCCTCGATTGCTCGGCGTGCGCGCCCCCAAACCCGCCGCGGCGGCTGCCTAGTGCCAAGCCGCTTCGCCTTTACGCCCCACCCGTCATTCCCGCGAAAGCGGGAACCCAGGGCCGCCGGATTCCAAGCGGACGCCCCGTGTTCAAGCCAGGGGCAGGCTCTGGACCCCCGCTTTCGCGGGGGCGACAAATACAAAAAATCGCACGCGTATACCCGCCAATGACCCATTTTCTCGATTACCTCGCGGACCGAGTGGTGCTGTGCGACGGCGCGATGGGCACACAGGTTCAGGCCCGCAATCTCGACATCGAGCGCGACTTTCTCGGGCTGGAGAACTGCACCGAGATTTTGTGCGACAGCCGCCCCGACCTGATCCGCGAGATCCACCGCGGCTATCTCGAAGCGGGCTGCGATGCGCTACAGACCAACAGCTTCGGGGGGTCGCCGGTCACCCTCGGCGAGTTCGGGATTGCCGACCGCACGTTCGAGCTGAACCGGCGCGCCGCCGAATTGGCGCGTGAGGCGGTCGCCGAATTCGCCTATGACGGCCGCACCCGTTTCGTGCTCGGCTCGCTCGGACCGGGTACCCGGCTGCCCTCGCTTGGCCATATCTCCTACCAGGAGCTCGAGGACGGGCTCGCACTGCAATGCGCCGGGCTCGTCGCCGGCGGTAGCGACGCGATCGCGATCGAGACCTGCCAGGATCCGCTGCAGATCAAGGCCGCGGTCAACGGCGCCAAGCGCGCCCGCGGCGAGGCGGGCAAGGACATCCCGATCCTCGTCAGCGTCACGGTCGAGACTACGGGAACCCTGCTGGTCGGCGCGGATATCGCCGCGGCGGCGACGGTCGTCAACGCTCTCGACGTTCCGGTCATCGGGCTTAATTGCGCGACCGGCCCGCGCGAGATGGCCGAGCACGTCAAATGGCTCGGCGAGAACTGGCCCGGTTTTATCTCGGTGCAGCCCAATGCGGGGTTGCCCGAGCTTGTCGACGGCCACACCCGCTACCCACTCGGCGCTGCCGAGCTCGCGCAATGGCTCGAGCGCTTTGTGCT
>VAZT01000090.1 GCA_005884825.1 Alphaproteobacteria bacterium | reverse complement strand
GATCTCTTTCTTGGTCAGCAGGGTGTTGATCAGATCGAAGCCGACCGCCGCGTTGCGCGGCAGAATCTCCGACAGCAGCATGCGCCCGGGGGTCGTCTCGACCCGCTGGACGATCGGCTTGCCGTCGGCATCGACAGTGTGGAAGCGGGCCTTGACACGAGCGTGCAGCGAGACCGCCTTTGATTCGAGCGCCTGCTCGATCTCGCCGATGCTGGTGAACAGCATGCCTTCGCCCTTCTCGCCCGGACGCTCCATCGTGATGTGATAAAGGCCGAGCACGATGTCCTGCGACGGCACGATAATCGGCTTGCCGTTTGCCGGGCTGAGGATGTTGTTGGTCGACATCATCAGGACACGCGCCTCGAGCTGCGCTTCCAATGACAGCGGCACGTGCACGGCCATCTGGTCGCCGTCGAAATCGGCGTTGAAAGCCGTGCAGACGAGCGGATGCAGCTGGATCGCCTTGCCCTCGATCAGCACCGGCTCAAACGCCTGGATCCCGAGGCGGTGCAGCGTAGGCGCCCGGTTCAACAAGACCGGATGTTCGCGGATCACCTCTTCGAGAATGTCCCAGACCTCCGGCCGCTCCTTTTCCACCATGCGTTTGGCGGCCTTGATCGTGCTGGCGAGGCCGTACAGTTCGAGCTTCGAATAGATGAACGGCTTGAACAGCTCGAGCGCCATCTTCTTCGGCAGCCCGCACTGGTGCAGTTTGAGTTCCGGACCGACCACGATGACCGAGCGGCCCGAATAATCGACCCGTTTGCCGAGCAGGTTCTGACGGAACCGGCCCTGCTTGCCCTTCAACATGTCGGACAGCGATTTGAGCGGCCGCTTGTTGGCGCCGGTGATGATCCGACCGCGCCGGCCGTTGTCGAACAGCGCGTCGACCGCCTCCTGCAGCATGCGCTTCTCGTTGCGCACGATGATGTCGGGCGCGCGCAGCTCGATCAGGCGCTTCAGTCGGTTGTTACGGTTGATCACCCGGCGGTAGAGGTCGTTCAGATCGGAGGTCGCAAAACGGCCGCCGTCGAGCGGCACGAGCGGCCGCAATTCCGGCGGAATGACCGGGACGACCTCGAGGATCATCCACTCCGGCCGGCTGTTGGATTCGATGAAGGCTTCGACGAGCTTCAGCCGTTTGACGAGTTTTTTACGGCGCGCCTCCGAGTTCGTGTCGCGCAATTCGTCGCGCAGCCTCTCCTTCTCATCGGCCAGGTCGATGGCGGACAGCATCGTGCGCAGCGCCTCGGCTCCCGATGACGACGTAGTTCTCGAAATAGAGCACCCTTTCGAGATCCTTCAGCGTCATGTCGAGCAACAACCCGATGCGGCTCGGCAGCGATTTCAGGAACCAGATGTGCGCGACAGGCGAGGCGAGCTCGACGTGGCCCATGCGGTCTCGCCGAACTTTTGACAGGGTCACCTCGACGCCGCATTTCTCGCAGATGATGCCACGATATTTCATGCGCTTGTACTTGCCGCACAAGCATTCGTAATCCTTGATCGGCCCGAAGATCCGAGCGCAGAACAACCCGTCGCGCTCCGGCTTGAACGTCCGGTAATTGATCGTCTCCGGCTTCTTGATCTCGCCATAGGACCATGAACGGATGCGCTCCGGGCTGGCGATCGAGATCCGGATCTGATCGAAGCTCTGCGGCCCGCTAACCTGGCCAAAGATGTTCATCAACTCGTTCATCAACGACCCCTTTCGGTCACTAACGCCGTCATGCCCGCGAAAGCGGGCACCCAGGGCGAGCGGCACAGTGCCACCGGCTCTGGACCCCCGCTTTCGCGGGGGTGACGAGTATTTGTGAAGGATTCGCGCAACTTGTGATCAGTAACCACGCTGCTCGAGCTCGACATTAAGGCCGAGCGACCGCAATTCCTTGACCAGCACGTTGAAGGATTCGGGAATGCCGGCCTCGAAATTGTCGTCACCCCGTACGATCGCCTCATACACCTTGGTCCGGCCGGAAACGTCGTCCGACTTGACCGTCAGCATCTCCTGCAGGGTGTATGCCGCACCGTAGGCCTCCAATGCCCAAACCTCCATTTCGCCGAATCGCTGGCCGCCGAATTGGGCCTTGCCGCCGAGCGGCTGCTGCGTGACGAGGCTGTATGGACCGATCGATCGCGCGTGTATCTTGTCGTCGACCAGGTGATGCAGCTTCATCATGTAGATGTAGCCGACTGTCACCGGGCGGTCGAATGCCTCGCCGGTGCGCCCGTCGATCAGCGTAACTTGCCCCGAGGACGAGAGACCCGCGCCCTCCAGCATCGCAACGATATCCTCCTCGCGAGCACCGTCGAACACCGGGCTCGCCATCGGCACGCCGTGAGCGAGGTTGCCGGCCAGCTCGACCAGCTCCTCGTCCGGGAGACGATCGATTTCGGCCTTCTGCTCGCCCTGGTACATCTCGCCGACGAGGCCGCGCAATTCCCCGTTGGCCGACCCGCGCCGCACATTGGCAAGCACCTCGCCGATGCGCCGGCCGAGACCCGCCGCCGCCCAACCGAGATGGGTCTCGAGGATCTGGCCGACATTCATACGGCTCGGCACTCCGAGCGGGTTCAACACGATGTCGACCGGTGTCCCGTCCTCGAGATAGGGCATGTCCTCGGACGGCACGATGCGCGAGATGACGCCCTTGTTGCCATGCCGGCCGGCCATTTTGTCGCCCGGCTGCAGCTTGCGTTTCACCGCGACAAAGACCTTGACCATCTTCATGACGCCGGGTGGCAGCTCGTCGCCGCGCTGCAGTTTTTCGACCTTGCTCTCAAACCGCGCGGTGAGCACTGCGACGGCATTCTCCATCTGCTTCTTCAAACCCTCGATGTCCGCCATCCTTGCGTCATCACGGATCGAGATTTGCCGCCACAGCGCCGGGGGATTCTCAGCCAGCACCTCCTCGGTGACCTCGGTCCCCGACTTCATCCCCCTGGGGCCGCCGACCGCGGTCTGGCCGAGCAACAGCTCCTTCAGCCGTGCGGCGAAGCTGCGCTCGAGGATGGCGCGCTCGTCGTCGCGGTCCTTTGCCAAACGTTCGATCTCGGCCCGTTCGATCGCCAGTGCGCGCTCGTCCTTGTCGACGCCACGCCGCGAGAACACCCGCACCTCGACGATCGTGCCCGACACGCCGGGCGGAAGGCGCAGCGACGTGTCGCGGACATCGGACGCCTTTTCTCCAAAGATCGCACGCAGAAGCTTCTCTTCCGGCGTCATCGGCGACTCGCCCTTTGGCGTGACCTTGCCGACGAGGATGTCGCCCGGTTTGACCTCGGCACCGATATAAACGATCCCAGCCTCGTCGAGGTTTTTGAGCGCCTCCTCGCCGACGTTCGGAATGTCGCGCGTGATCTCTTCCTGCCCGAGCTTGGTGTCGCGCGCCATGACCTCGAATTCTTCGATATGGATCGAGGTAAATACGTCGTCGGACACGATCCGCTCCGAAATCAGGATTGAATCCTCGAAATTGTACCCGTTCCAGGGCATGAAGGCGCACAGTACATTGCGCCCGAGCGCCAGCTCGCCGAGCTCCGTCGACGGGCCATCGGCGATGATATCGCCGGCTATCACCTGGTCCCCGGCTTTGAGGAGCGGCCGCTGCGTGATGCAGGTATTCTGGTTCGAGCGCTGGAATTTGAGGAGATTATAAATGTCGACGCCCGAAGCGGCCGTCGAGGTCTCCTCCGTCGCGCGAACGACGATGCGGGTCGCATCGACCTGGTCGACTATTCCCGAGCGCCGAGCGATGATCGTAACCCCGGAATCGCGGGCGACGGTCTCCTCCATGCCGGTGCCGACGAGCGGCGCCTCGGCGCGGATCAGCGGCACCGCCTGGCGCTGCATGTTCGATCCCATCAGCGCGCGGTTGGCGTCGTCGTTCTCCAGGAAGGGGATCAGCGCCGCCGCGACCGAGACGAGCTGCTTGGGCGACACATCGATCAGGTCGATGTCTTCCGGCCGGGTCATGACGAAATCTCCGCCCTTGCGGCAATTCGTCAAATCGGCCGTTACTCGGCCTTCCGCATCGGTTTCGACATTGGCCTGCGCGATCGCGTAACGGCCCTCGTCCATCGCCGACAAATAGACGACCTCGTCGGTCACCCGGCCGTCGACCACCCGGCGGTAAGGGCTTTCGATAAACCCGTACTGATTGACGCGGGCATAAGTCGCCAGGCTGTTGATCAACCCGATGTTCGGGCCTTCCGGCGTCTCGATCGGGCAGATCCGGCCGTAGTGAGTCGGGTGTACGTCCCGCACCTCGAAGCCGGCGCGCTCGCGCGTCAGCCCGCCGGGGCCGAGCGCCGACAGACGCCGCTTGTGGGTGATCTCCGACAGCGGGTTCGTCTGGTCCATGAACTGCGACAATTGCGACGAGCCGAAGAACTCGCGCACCGCAGCGGCCGCCGGTTTTGCATTGATCAGGTCGTGCGGCATGACGGTGTCGATCTCGACCGAGCTCATGCGCTCGCGGATCGCCCGCTCCAAGGATGTCCGCTTTGCGCAGGGTGCGCACCGAATCGTCCGTCGAGAGGCCGAGCCGCGAGTTCATTTTGACACGGCCGACCGCCGACAGATCATACCTCTCGGGATCGAAGAACAGGCTGTTGAACAGCGCCTCGGCGGTTTCCAGGGTCGGCGGCTCGCCCGGGCGCATCACGCGATAGATGTCGATCAGCGCGTCCTCGCGGGTCGCGTTCTTATCGATCGCAAGCGTACTCCGAATGTAGGGACCAACGCTGACGTGATCGATGTCGAGCACCGGCAACTCCTCAATGCCGCTGGCGGCCAACTGAGCAAGCGCCGCGCCGGTGATCTCGTCGCCGGCCTCGAAATAAACCTCTCCCGTCTCTTCATTGATCAGATCCGAGGCAAGATATCGGCCGATGAGCTCCTCCTCCGGGACGAGCACATCGGTCAGTCCTTCCTCGCGCAGTCGCCTCGCGACACGCGGCGTCATCCGCTCGCCCGCAGCCAATGCGACCTCTCCGGTGCGGGCATCGAGCAGATCGCTCACCAGTTTGCCTTTGAAACTTTCTTCCCTGAACGGCGTCATCCATCCCTGATCGCCGCGCCGGAAGGTGATCGTCCCGTAGAAGTTGGAGAGGATCTCCTCCTTTGACATGCCGATAGCTTCGCCTGGCTGCAGCGTTCTGCTCTCCGAGTTGCGCGCCGCCCGCAGCCGCTCGGTCGCGGCGTCGTCGAGAGCGAGCAGCAAGGTGGTAGCCGGGAGCTTGCGGCGCCGGTCGATCCGCACATAGACATGGTCTTTGGCGTCGAACTCGAAGTCGAGCCACGAGCCGCGATACGGGATTACCCGCGCGGCGAACAGATATTTTCCCGATGAATGGGTTTTGCCCTTGTCATGGTCGAAGAAGACTCCCGGGCTGCGGTGCATCTGGGAGACGATCACGCGCTCGGTGCCGTTGATGACGAAAGTGCCGTTCTTCGTCATCAGCGGCATGTCGCCCATATAGACGTCCTGCTCCTTTATGTCTCGGATCGAGCGCGAGCCGGTGTCCTCGTCGACATCCCACACGACCAGCCGTAACGTCACCTTAAGCGGCGCGGCGAAGGTGATACCGCGCTGTTGGCATTCGTCGACCTCGTATTTCGGAGCTTCGAGCTCGTACCGCACAAACTCGAGCTGGGCGCGCTCCGAGAAGTCGCGGATCGGAAAGACCGATTTGAAAACCTCCTGGAGCCCGACACTACCACGCTGCTCCGGGACAACCCCCATCTGCAAGAAGTGATCAATAGCCATGCGTACTCCTCGCTGCGGGCCGGTGTCGCGCGGCCCGATTGCGTAAGAATGTTACCGAACCGCGAGCGGTGGCTCGGCGCCGCTCTCATCGCCCTGATTCCTCATCAGATCCTGATTTTTCATCAGATAGGGGCAGTCAGCCAACCCGGCGGCCAAGCCTTCTTACCTTAAGACGCCGAAACCCGGCGTACGCGATGGATTCGCGTCCCGGTTAGTGAATTTGGACGGCGTCCGCGCGAGAGCGAACACCGCCGGAGAGAGCCTGATATCGTGACAGGCCTACTTTATTTCAACCGTCGCACCCGCGTCTTCGAGCTGCTTTTTGATTTTTGCCGCCTCGTCCTTGTTCACCCCTTCTTTGATGGGCTTGGGCGCGGCCTCCACGAGATCCTTGGCTTCCTTTAGGCCGAGACTGGTGATTGCTCTGACCTCCTTGATGACGTTGATCTTCTTCTCGCCGATGGCCGCGAGGATCACGTCGAACTCGGTCTTTTCCACCGCCGCTTCGGGCGCAGCGGCGGCTGCGCCGCCGGCGGCCGCTACCGCGACCGGCGCCGCCGCGGAGACGCCCCATTTTTCTTCGAGCATCTTCGAGAGCTGCGCCGCCTCGATGACGCTCAACGCCGACAAATCATCGACGAGTCTTGCCAAATCCGCCATGTTCTACTCCCGATTTACCAATGCCAATGAACGCCCATGTAAAGAAGAAGCGGCTAGGCGCTCTCGCCCTGGTTTTCCGCATGAGCGGCCAGCACCCGCGCCACCTGGCCGGCAGGCGCCTGCAGCACTCGTGCGAGCCGCGCCGCCGGAGCCTGCAGCAACCCGAGCAGCCTGCCCCTCAACGCATCGAGGGAGGGCAGGCTCGCGAGTTCCCTGACTTCGGCAACATCGATCTGCCGCCCCGCCAGGCCGCCGCCTACAATCGTCAGCTTGTCGTTGCGGTTGGCGTATGCGACGACCACTTTTGCCGCCGCGACCGGATCGTCGGAAAAGGCGATCGCCGTCGGGCCGGTAAACAGCGACAACAGCGGCTCGAAGGGCGTGCCGGCGAGAGCGCGCTTGACGAGCCGGTTCTTCGTGACCCGATAGCTCGCCCCGGCGTCGCGGACTTGCCGGCGCAGCACCGTGACCTCCGCGACGCTCAGCCCGGATTGGTGCGTGACGACGACGCACCCCGTGCCCGCGAGGTCCTGCTGCAGCGCCTCGACCACCCTTTGTTTTTGTGCGCGGTCCAATGCGATCTCCTACTGGTCGGCACGCCCGCCCCGGCTGCTAAGCCCGCGGCTCCTCGGCCAACCCCGACAATTCGACCCTGACGCCCGGACCCATCGTCGAGCTGACGGCGACCTTCTTTATATAGGTGCCTTTGACGCCGCTCGGCTTACCGCGGGTGATCGCGCCGACAAAGGCGCGCACATTATCCGCCAAAGCCTTGTCCGTAAAGCTCGCTTTGCCGACCCCGGCATGAACGATGCCGGCCTTTTCGGCGCGAAACTCGACTTGTCCGCCTTTGGCGGCTTGCACCGCCTCGGTCACATTCTGCGTCACGGTGCCGAGGCGCGGGTTTGGCATCAAGCCGCGCGGACCGAGGATCTTGCCGAGCCGCCCCACCAGCGACATCATGTCCGGCGTGGCGATCGCCCGATCGAAATCGATCTGCCCGGCCTGGATCTTCTCGGCGAGATCCTCGGCCCCGACGATGTCCGCGCCGGCACTCTCGGCTTCCTTCGCCCGGTCGCCGCGCGCAAACACCGCGACCCGCACGGTTTTTCCGGTGCCATGCGGCAGCATTACCGCGCCCCTCAGGTTCTGATCGGGCTTGCGCGGGTCGAGATTGAGGTTCATCGCCACCTCGACGGTCTCGTCGAACTTCGCCGAGGCGCGTTCCTTGATCAGCTTGAGCGCGTCCTCGAGCGGGCGCGCGGCGGTCGGATCGATACCCTCGTAAGCTTTCTTCAGCCGCTTTCCGGTCTTCGCCATCAGCTTTACTGCGCCATTGTGACCCGGCCCACCGGGCGGCCCTTGCCGGTAGTCTGCGATCCCTTCTCGATTCCGGCCGCCTTTTTCAAGAAATAGCTGTTCGGCGGGCTCTTCGTCACGAAGGCAAACGAGCGGTCGGCATAGGCCGTGATCACCACCGGGATCGGCATGCCGGGTTCGAGGTTCTGCGTCGAGGCATTGAACGCCTTGCAAAACTCCATGATGTTGAGCCCGCGTTGCCCAAGCGCCGGTCCGATCGGCGGCGAAGGGTTCGCTTTGCCCGCCGGCACCTGCAGTTTGATGATCCCGACAACCTTCTTCGCCATCTATAATCCAACCTCTCGCGACTCTCGTCGCCCCCGCGAAAGCGGGGGCCCGGGGGCCACCGATGCCGACTGACCGTCTTGGAATTCCCGCCTTCGCGGGAATGACGAAGGAGGCGGGCCCGGGACCTGACCGAGTACTATACCTTCTCGACTTGTGAATACTCCAGCTCCACGGGGGTAGCACGCCCGAAGATCGAGACGGCGACCTTGAGCCGCGCCTTCTCTTCGTCCACGTCTTCGACGAGCCCGTTGAACGACGTGAACGGCCCGTCGCAGACGCGGACCTGTTCGCCGACTTCGAACGTGACCGAAGGCTTAGGCCGCTCGATCCCTTCCTGGACCTGATGCATGATGCGCGCCGCCTCGTGGTCGCTGATCGGGGACGGCTTGACGCCGCGACCGCCGAGGAAGCCGGTGACTTTGGCGGTATTCTTGACCAGGTGCCACGTCTCGTCGTTCATATCCATCTTTATGAGGACATAGCCAGGGAAGAATTTGCGTTCCGAGCTGACCTTGGCGCCGCGTTTGACCTCGACGACCTCTTCGGTCGGCACGAGGATCTCCTCGAACTCGTCCGCGAGCCCCTTTTGCTCGGCTTGCTCGCGGATCGAGGCGGCGACTTTCTTCTCGAAGCCCGAATAAACGTGGATCACGTACCAGCGGCTCGCCATTTTCAGCGTCCCAAACCTAATGCCCCAGTCCGAAGATCAGCCGCACCCCGGAGGAGAACGCCTGATCCACGACGAAGAAAAAGACCGCCGCGATAAATACCATCACAAAGACCATCGCCGTGGTGACCATGGTCTCCTTGCGGCTCGGCCACGTGACGCGGGAAACCTCCTGCCGGACCTGCTGAAAAAACTCGATTGGACTCGTCTTCGCCATAACCTGCTCACCTCGGGCGGCAACGCCGCCTTGGCCCATATGGGCCCTGCTTTCTTATCTTCCAGGAACCCCGGTTAAGTAATGGCAGGAGTGGAGGGGCTCGAACCCCCAACCCCCGGTTTTGGAGACCGGTGCTCTACCAGTTGAGCTACACTCCTAGCGTGGATCTCGGGGTGACGTTCGCCGCTGGCGAACGTCACTTGATGATCTTGGCGACGACGCCGGCGCCGACGGTGCGGCCGCCTTCGCGGATCGCAAAGCGCAGCCCCTCGTCCATCGCAATGGGGGCGATCAGCTCGATTTCCATCGAGATGTTGTCGCCGGGCATCACCATCTCGGTGCCCTCCGGCAGGTGCACCGTGCCGGTCACATCGGTCGTGCGGAAATAAAACTGCGGCCGGTAATTGCCGAAAAACGGCGTGTGCCGTCCGCCCTCCTCCTTGGTCAGGATGTAGGCCTCGCACTGAAACCGCGTGTGCGGCGTGATCGACCCCGGCGCCGCCAATACCTGGCCGCGCTCGACCTCCTCGCGCTTGGTGCCGCGCAGCAAGGCTCCGATGTTGTCGCCCGCCTCGCCCCGGTCCAAGAGTTTCCTGAACATCTCGACCCCGGTCACCACCGTCTTGGCGGTCGGCCGCAGCCCGACGATCTCGACCTCGTCGCCAACCTTGACGACGCCGCGCTCGACCCGGCCGGTCACCACCGTGCCGCGCCCCGAGATCGTGAACACGTCCTCGATCGGCATCAGGAACGGCCGGTCCATGGCCCGCTCCGGCTGCGGAATGTAGCTGTCCACCGCCTCCATCAGCTCCAGGATTTTATCGTGCCCCTGCTCCGGGTTGCGGCCCTCGAGCGCAAACAACGCCGCGCCGCGCACCACCGGGATGTCGTCCCCCGGAAACTGGTAGGACGACAACAGCTCGCGCACCTCCAATTCGACCAGATCCAGCAGCTCCGGGTCGTCCACCATGTCGACCTTGTTCATGAATACGACCAGCGCCGGCACCCCGACCTGGCGCGCCAACAAGACGTGCTCGCGGGTCTGCGGCATCGGGCCGTCCGCCGCCGACACCACCAGGATCGCGCCATCCATCTGCGCCGCCCCGGTGATCATGTTTTTGATGTAGTCGGCGTGACCCGGGCAGTCGACATGCGCATAGTGGCGCTTGTCGGTCTCGTACTCGACATGCGCCGTCGCGATCGTGATCCCGCGCGCGCGTTCTTCGGGCGCCTTGTCGATCTGGTCGAACGGCACGAACGTCGCCCCGCCCTTCTCGGCCAACACCTTGGTGATCGCCGCCGTCAACGTCGTCTTGCCGTGGTCGATGTGACCGATCGTCCCGATATTGCAGTGCGGCTTCGTCCGCTGAAACCTTGCCTTCGACATTGCTTATGGCTTTCGCCTGAGTGAGAAGGATACTATTCCCCTAGAATGGTCCTGGACTAGAGTGGGCGGCGTGGAGCGGGTGGTGGGAATCGAACCCACGTAGCCAGCTTGGAAGGCTGGAACTCTACCATTGAGCTACACCCGCTTGAATGGCCCTTCCTAAACTTTGCACCAACCTTCGATCCCGCCGCGATCCAGCCTGCCGCGATCCCGGGGGCTGGTGGAGGGGGTAGGATTCGAACCTACGAAGACATACGTCGGCAGATTTACAGTCTGCTGCCTTTAACCGCTCGGCAACCCCTCCGGATCCGTGCCGCCCGGCGCAGCGGAACGCGGGTGATAGGATGTCGGCTTGACTTTGTCAATCCGGGCCCCGCCGATACACAGCCGGCGGTACGCGAACTGAAACCGGCGCGTGCTGTCCGCCGCCGTTTCGCAGCGATAGGGAAGGTGTGCATGGCCAAATCCGGCCGCAAGCCCTCCGGCGCCGGGGTTTGGCTCTATGGCCGGCACGCCGTGGCGGCGGCCCTCGCCAACCCCGAGCGGTGCTGGCACCGTCTCGTTGTTCTCGCCGGCCACGAGGAGGAAGCAGCCGTTCTTGCCGCCGCCGCCCGGGCGGCGCGGCGCGGCAGTGGAGCGGCGATATCCGTGCTCGATCAAAGCGGCTTCGCGACGATCCTGCCGCGCCACGCCGTTCATCAAGGGCTCGCGCTCGAAGTCGAACCACTCCCCGAGCCCGATTTGGAGGATGTGCAGCCCACTGGCCCGGCATCGGGACGGTGCATCATCGTCGTCCTCGATCAGCTGAGCGATCCCCAGAACATCGGCGCAGTATTGCGTTCCGCGGCCGCATTCGGCGCGCTTGCGGTCGTGATCCCGGCTCATGGAGCACCACCGCAAACCGGCGCACTCGCCAAGGCGGCCTCGGGCGCGCTGGAGAGAGTTCCGCTGGTACGCGTCGTCAATCTCGCCCGCGCGCTCGACCGTTTGAAGGGAGCCGGGTTCTGGATTTGCGGTCTCGACGAGACCGCCCCCCTGTCATTGGCGCAAACCGACCTGGGGGAGCGCGTCGCGATCGTGCTCGGCTCTGAAGGCGGGGGCATACGCCGCCTGGTAGGCGAGCGCTGCGACTTCCGCGCACGCTTGCCGACCCGCCCGGCTCAGCCGACGCTCAACGTCTCGAACGCTGCAGCGGTCGCCCTCTACGAGCTCACCCGCGGTCGGGACCGTTGAGCACAGCAGGGGCCCGCGTGGGGACGGGGCTTTCCTGTTTCGTTCTTTTGCGCGGCTGTGAGCCCGACCGCAACACCTTTGTCAGACGCCGGGCATGCGGGTAAACTCGCGGTCAGGATTCTCTCGAATGAACCCAGCGGCTTTCGACGCAGCGCGGCACACGGCGGAGCCTTTGCGACCGAGCCGTACTGGGCCTGTCCGGCGCCCTTACTTCGACACTACCGCGTAGCTATGCCTGCCGCCGGATCCAACTCCTCCGACGGGGCTGCCGCGGTCGAGCCGGCTTCCGGTTATCTTGCAAGCGAGCTGCACTACCTGTCGGTTGCCGGCCGCATCCTCGCAGCCCTGGG
>VAZT01000089.1 GCA_005884825.1 Alphaproteobacteria bacterium | reverse complement strand
TTCCCGTGGATGCCCATCGCGCGCGACGAAATCGGGGTTGCGGAGGGCCAAGGCGATCCGCGGATCAGCCAATACTTTGCGACCGCGACCCTCGGCCCGCAGCCGAGTTCTGTGCCGTGGTGTTCTGCATTCGTCAACTTCTGCGTTACACGCGGCGGAGCTAGCGGCACAAATTCCGCCTTGGCGCGGTCATGGCTGTCCTGGGGACAGAATGCCGCCAGTCTCCTGCCGGGGTGCATTGTCGTGCTCTCGCGTGGCAGCCCGGCATTGGGGCACGTCGGCCTTTATGTCGGTGACGATGGGCAGGGCTCGATCCGCCTGCTCGGCGGCAATCAGCACAATTCGGTAAATATTTCGAGCTTCCCCAAGGCGAACATCTTGGGTCGACGAGTACCGAGTTCGGCAGCCCGGGTGGCAGCTCCGCCGGCACCGTCCGCGAACCCCGGGAGTGGCTTCAATCTCGACGAGATTCCTGCGCAGCGCCGCGCGATGGCCATGCATGTCATTGATTCCTTCGCCGCTGCCGGGTTCAGTAAGGTGCAACAAGCGGCCGCCCTGGCTAACGCATTCGCCGAATCGAAACTTGACCCCAGGGCCCGGTTGACGACGGCGCGTGAAGACAGTGTCGGCCTGTTTCAGCTCAACCGGATTGGTGGCCGCGGCGCAAACCACCCGGCCGAGGAGCTTATGGATCCCGATGCGAACCTCGCCATCGTTATCAGAGACGTAAGGAACATCGGCGAGTTCGTCGCGGCGGTATCGCTCAAGGATGCGGTCGATGCCTTCGTACGGTTTTTCGAAGCTCCGGCGGATTCCCGGGACAATCCGCACAGCACCTGGAAATAGCCCAGCGGCTCATGGCCTAACGCTGTTAATGTGTACGCGCAGCCCCTGCCGCTATGCTTGGGCACCAAATCTGCCCAGCCGGCCGGTCAATACGATTTCGGCAACCCCAGCACCCGCTCGGCGATGTAGCTGAGCACCAATTGCGGGCTGACCGGGGCGATGCGGGCGATCTGGATCTCGCGGAAATAGCGTTCGACGTGGTATTCGCGGGCGTAGCCCATGCCGCCATGCGTCATGATTGCGGTCTCGCAGGCGCGGAAGCCGGCCTCCGCGGCGCAGTATTTGGCAGCGTTCGCATAGGCGCCGGCCTCCTCGCCGCCGTCATAGGCGGCGGCCGCGCGCAACACCATCAATTCGGCTGCTTCGAGCTCGATCCAGCGTTCGGCGAGCGGGTGCTGGATGGCCTGGTTTTGGCCGATCGGCCGGCCGAAAACGACGCGCTCCTTTGCATAGCGGGCGGCGCGGGCGAGCGCGGCGCGCCCGAGACCGACCGCCTCCGCGGCTATCAGGATGCGCTCCGGGTTCATGCCGTGCAGGATGTAATGAAAGCCCCGGCCCTCCTCGCCGATGCGGTCCGCGACCGGCACCTTCAGGCCGTCGATGAAAAGGAGGTTCGAGTCGACCGCCTTGCGCCCCATCTTCGGGATCTCGCGCACCTCGACGGCGCTGCGGTCGAGATCGGTGTAGAACAGGGTCATCCCCAGCGAAGGGCGCGCGGCGTCCTCGATCGGCGTCGTGCGCGCGAGGATCAGCATCTTCTCGGAAACCTGCGCGGTCGAGATCCAGATCTTGCGGCCCGTTAGGACATAATGGTCGCCCTCGCGCACCGCCCGCGTCTTGAGGCGCGTCGTGTCGAGCCCGGCATCGGGCTCGGTCACCGCAAAGCAGGTCTTCTCCTTTCCGGCGATCAGCGGCGGCAGGAAGCGCTGTTTCTGCTCGTCGGTGCCGAAGACGACGACCGGATGAAGCCCGAAAATGTTCATGTGGATCGCCGAGGCGCCGCTGAACCCGGCGCCGGACTCGGCGACCGCCTGCATCAGGATCGCGGCTTCGGTGATGCCGAGGCCGCTGCCGCCATAAGCCTCCGGCATCGCAATGCCGAGCCAGCCGGCCTCGGCCATCGCCTGATGGAACTCGTGCGGAAAACCGCCCTCCTCGTCCTTCTTCAGCCAGTATTCGTCGCCAAACCGCGCGCACAGCCGCGCCACGGCTTCCCGCAACTCCCGCTGCTCGGCAGTCAGCCCAAAACCCATCTCACTCTCCTGCGGGGGTTTCGCATTGGCGTACGCTCTTGGCGGCTGACCGCAGTGTCAATCCGCTTGGATCATCGGCGCCGGTCCTCGAGCTCAAGGGTTACGAGGCGAGCCACCGTGATGGCGAGGTCGAATTGCCCGTTAACGGATTCCAAATTGGCCAAGCTGCGGGCGAATGGGTCGAGGGGCACCATGTCGCCGTAGCCGGTCGTGGTCAAGGGCGTGAGGCCAAACGCGCGCCAATGTGTCGGTCGCGCCGCCGCAGCCGGCCTGACGGGAGGCGAGAGCATCGGCGGAACGCGAAGCTGGCGAACCACAACGCAGAACGTGTGTTCCGCGCGGAGCGACGCACCGCCGCCGGTCGCGGTGTGTCATACTGGGTCCCCACGAAGCAGCCGGAGCGACTGATGCCCGCAAAGCGCGCCTACGGCATGGACCAGGACTTCTATCCGTGGTCGCCGATTGTTGCTCGTCCCGTTCTGCGATGGCCGGAGGGCGCCCGGGTCGCGCTGGCGGTCATCGTCAATTTGGAGCATTGGGATTGGGAGGTGCCGGCCGGCACGCCGGTGGCGGTGAGCCCGATGGGTGGTCCCGAGGGGCTGTGGAGCGGCAACCAGCCGCAATTCCCCGATATCGGCGGATGGGGTAACCACGAATACGGCAACAGGGTCGGGATTTTTCGCATTCTCGCGGTGCTGGACAAGTACGGCATCACGCCGACCCTCGCGCTCGACAGGGCGGTGGCCGACCATTATCCGACGCTCGTCGAGGAGGGCCAGCGGCGCGGCGCCGAGTTCATCGCGCACGGGCTGTCGCGCCGGCG
>VAZT01000088.1 GCA_005884825.1 Alphaproteobacteria bacterium | reverse complement strand
ATGAAAAACCTTCGTAACCCTTGGCCGCGACCTCATCGCACTTCTTCTTATATGCGGCGACGCCGCCGACGTACGGCATGAATACACGGGGTTTACCCGGAATGTTGGCACCGACGTACCATGAGTTCGCTAATGGATAGAGCGTACCATCGGCGATCTCGTTGTTGTGCTGCACCCAAGCGTCCTCTGCATCCTCCTCTGCTTCGATGCGCGAAAACGCATGGTCGCGCAAGTACTGCATGCAATCGGCGATCCAATCGACGTGCTGCTCGCAAGCCAATATCATCTGACTCTTGACGCCAGGACTCTGCGGACCCGTGATCATAAATAGATTTGGAAAGCCGGCGATCATGATTCCGAGGTAGGTACGCGGACCCTCGGCCCACTTCTCTCCAATGGTCATTCCTGCATCCGTTTGAATGCCGATCTCTTTCATCGCCCCCGTCATGGCATCAAAGCCCGTTGCGAAGACGATGGTGTCGAGCGCGTACTCGGCATCGGCTGTACGCAGCCCAGTCGGCGTAATTTCTTTGATCGGCTTGCTTCTGACATCTACCAATGTGACGTTGTCGCGATTGTATGTCTCGTAGTACTCAGTATCAAGAATGAGCCGCTTGGTGCCGATCGGATGATCGTTGGGGCAGAGCAGCTCCGCGGTCTTGGGATCCTTGACCGTGGCGCGGATTTTCTGGCGCGCGAACTCTGCCGCCGTTTCGTTGGACTCGTTGTTAACCAACAGGTCGGTAAATGAATATAGGAAGCTGATGCTTCCACCCTCGGCCCATTTTGCCTCGTACGCGCGTAGCCGCTCCTCTTCGGTTGCATCGAGCGCGGACTTCACCGGCGGCGGGTACCCGGCAATCCCAAATGGCGTATCGAAGGCGGCGCGGCGCCTCTCGGGATACTGCGCTTTGTGAGCGCTCTCTTTATCGGGATCCATTGGCGCATTGCGTGCGGGCAAGCTGAAGTTGGCTGTCCGCTGAAAGACGTAAAGATGCTTCGCCTGTTTTGCAATGATGGGTATCGACTGGACGCCCGACGAGCCGGTTCCAATCACGCCTACTCGCAATCCGGTAAAATCGACTCCTTCATGGGGCCATAACCCGGTGTGATACCACTCTCCCTTGAAACTCTCCAACCCAGGGAGGCTCGGCGTCCGAGGTGTCGAAAGATTTCCCGTCGCCATGATGCAAAATGGCGCGGCCGCGGCATTGCCTTTGTCGGTCTTTACCGTCCATGTGTTCGTCTTACTATTGAACACCGCCTCTTTGACCCGAGTGTTGAACTCGACGTCTCGCCTGAGGTCGAAGCGGTCAGCCACGTGGTTGATGTACCGCAGGATCTCAGGTTGCGTGCCGTAGCGCTCGGGCCAATGCCATTCCTGCTGCAGCTCGTTGGAGAAAGAATACGAGTACTCCATGCTCTCGACATCGCAGCGACACCCTGGGTAGCGGTTCCAGTACCAGGTGCCGCCGACCCCGTTGCCGGCCTCGAAGGCACGCACTTTGAGGCCGAGCTTACGCAAGCGATGGATGGCGTAGAGACCGCCGGCTCCTGCGCCGACGATGATCGCATCAAATCTCGCGGGTTCTGACGTGTATGCCGACATGCCGGACCTCCTAGCAACTGTTTTCCAGCAACTGTTTTTGAAGTTTCATGATGGCGCTCACTCATCGTTCGTTCGCGGCGTGCCGATGCAATTAGCCATGACCGCTGCCGAGTGAGACAACGCGCGAGGCTGATCCTTAGCACCGTTGATGGTATCAACAGCTTCGCCGGACCTTCTCCGTTTATTTACGAGAGCCGGCCTGCCCAGGGCGAATAGGCGCTTCAACCCGCAGGACGATGAGAGCCACGTACTGTCCTTTCGTCCGCACCTCCTTTCGTCCCGCATCATTCTCGTCACGAGTTTGCTTTTTACCGGCCCGCCGCTGCCATCGATCGCTTCATGTCCAGCTCTTTGTAGACCTTGGCCACCGCATCAGCCTTCCTCAGGGCGGCTAACCCCTCTGCCCCCGTCATCAGTGGCGTCGTTTTGCTGGCTCTGATTTTGCCACCCGCAGCGACTGCCACCGCGATCGCAGCCATGCTCTCATTGTTCGGGACGTCCGCGATGAGCACTAGATCATAATCGCCGAAGCACAGCCATCCGCCGACAAATTTGCCGCCGCCCGCTTCGCAAAGCTGACGGCCCACCGTTTCAACTCGGTTCTGAGGGTTTTTGACCTGGGCGGCCCAAGAGTCCGAGCTGTAGGCTGCTTGGTACATGAAAAGCGGCATATTTAGCTCCCTAGGTTGCTCGATCCTGTTCCCAAGTAGTTGTTGTGGCTGACCTCTAGCCGATATCAGTTTGGCACGGCATCGGATCCGCGGCAATTACTGCGTTAACAGGCTGCCGAAAAACCCCACTCGAGAGGCCACGGAGTCTCTCAATATGCGAGATTGGCGTAGCACCCTGAGCGTGTCGAACGCGCAAGGAACGCCCAGTTTCCGCCAATGAGAACGCCGATCCAATCTCAAGCATTCTCAGCGAGCGCTCCTCCAACTGACCATATGGCAGGCCTTCGTCGATGACTGGCATGGCCGCCCTCCTGCTTGTTCGACCAATTGTCCGCCATCGTGACCGGTTTGGACAGAGTGATGAGCGCGGTGACGGGTGGAGCGGGAGGGAGAACATCTAGACAGAGCGCGAGAGCACCGAGGTTCGAACGCTGGGCTTTCTCCTTGGCCATCACCTTGGCAGCGGCGGTGATCCTAAGGTTTTGGTATCTGCTCGCCCAGACCATGATCGTCGGCGGGTTTCCAATGGTCGTGAGGCTTAATCATTACGGTCGGCTCGACACCCGCCTTGCGCGAATTTGTTACCGAGCCGTCCGGGTAGAGATAGAGTGCCACGCCCATAGCGTCAGCCGTGCCTTGGTACAAGTCCGCGGTCTTCATGTCCTCACCTCCGCGGATAGCCTTGCACGAAACGAGCCCGTTCGAGTGTGAGGTTGCTCACTGATCTCGAAGACTACGGAGCGTCAATTGCAATTCCGATACGCTATGGGCGTGATCATGGCCGGGCATCATTCCAGTGCCGGCGAAAACTGGCGCCAGAGCCCACGGGCTGAGTTGCTGCCGGCGGGTCGCGCCGAAACCAACAGAGCCGCGGCTTGATCTAACCGCGGCCTGAACCGGATTGGCGAACCCGCCCCAGCCCTGTGTCCAACTCTGAGGGCTGCCAACGCCCGGTTCGGGCGCGGTGGTTTGGCAGGTCTCGCTGCAAGTCGCTTTCGGGAGCCTGCGCCCCCTCGCGCTCGCGGCGCAACTCCTCCATGCGGGCGCGGATTGTCGCGAAATCATCGGCAGCTCGGGTTTGGGCCATGTCTCCTCCCATACGCTTAGTCGAGATTTGATCGCGGTTCTGTGGCCCTGATTACGGGATCCTAATAGGGTTAATTTCCGGGGGCAAGCCTTGCTCTGCCGGGCCTGAGGGCCTGCCTTGGGTTCCCCCGGATTAACAGGAGTTTACGTCCACGGCGGCGTCTATCTGCTTGCTGAGATGAGGACGCGCGGCTGTGCGATCACCCCGCCACCTAAATCAGCAAGATTGAGTGCGGGCGTAATCCCGGCGACGATCAGACAGGGCAGCGCCGCCATTAAGCTGGCCAAAGGGGCCGGCGCCCTCTCGGGATTAGGGGCGCGGTCTTATGCGTATGGTGCTCGCCGGTCCAGTGATCACCGCGGCGGGTGTAGTTGGCTGTCCGCGCCACTTTCTCCAATG
>VAZT01000087.1 GCA_005884825.1 Alphaproteobacteria bacterium | reverse complement strand
CGCCGCGGCGCAGCCAGGGCGGGTCCTCAGTTTAACGCTCGCCAGCGTCGCCAGAGGGCACGGACGGCTTTCCCCGCCGGAGCGGCAGCGGCTTCTCGCGCAGCGTCTGGATGACCTCGCCCAGCTCGGACCGCATGGCATCGCGGCGAAGCGCGGCCCACGCCTGCTCGGCCCCGAAGCGACCGAGACCATGCGACGGATGGTCATCGAGATAATGGCGCGCATTCCAGCCGAGGGCTACGCGCAGGCCGCCCGCATGCTGTCGACGGGGGACATTACGGCGGATCTCGCCCGTCTGCCGCCGGGATTGCCGATCCAGATCATCGTCGGCCAAGCCGATGTCATCACGCCGCCGGCGGGCAACCTGGAGATCGCAGCCGCCCTTCCGGCGGCGTCAGCGCATCTCGTACCCGGCGCCGGTCACGCGCTCTATTTGGAGAAGCCGGAAGAGTTTAATCGACTGGTGTCAGGTTTCGCTGCGACACACTTGGGCCAAGATCTCGAATGATCGTTTCCGTTTGGCGTGATCGAAGATGTTCGCCGTCACCATCAGTTCGTCGGCGCCGGTCCGGTTGATGAAATCATCGAGACCGCGGCGGACGGTGTCCGGTGCGCCGACGACGGCGCAGGATAGCCCGTCATCCAGGATCGCGCGGGCGTATGGATCGAGCCGCGCCTCGAAATCCTCGACTGGCGGCGGCACTCGGCCCCGACGACCGGTCCTGTTGTTCAGCATCGACTGCTGCAGTGACGAGTACAGGAACCGCGCCTCCTCGTCCGATTCCGCCGCGACAACGGTAATCCCGAGCATGATGTTGGGGGCGGCAAGCTGTGCGGACGGGCGGAAGCGCTGCCGATAAATCGCCATCGCTTCCATCATCATCGCCGGCGCGAAATGCGAGGCGAAGGCGAACGGCAGGCCCAGATACGCCGCAACCTGCGCGCCATAGAGACTGGACCCGAGGATCCAGATCGGCACCTCCAACCCGGCGCCGGGAACCGCCTGCACCGCCTGTCCCGGCTCGGCGGGGCGGAAATATCCCATCAGTTCGACGACATCCTGCGGGAAGTTTTCAGCGCCGCCGAGCAAGGCGCGGCGCACCGCCCGGGCGGTGATCTGATCCGATCCGGGCGCGCGCCCCAGACCCAGCTCGACCCGCCCGGGGTGCAGCGCGGCGAGTGTCCCGAACTGTTCCGCGATCAAGAGTGGGGCGTGGTTCGGCAGCATGATCCCGCCGGCGCCGATCCGGATGGTGTTCGTGCCGGCCGCGACATGGGCCAACGCCACCGCGGTCGCCGCGCTCGCAATTCCGGGCAGGTTATGGTGTTCCGCCATCCAGAAACGCTGGTAGCCCAGCGCTTCGACGTGACGGGCGAGGTCGAGCGAATTCCGCAACGCCTGACCGGCATCGCCGCCTTCGGTGATCGGGGAAAGATCGAGAACGGAGAGTGGGACCATGTGATGAGCATCGCACCGGACAGACTAGACTGAAAGCCCTCTCGTCAGCCCGCTGAGAGCCGGGGGTGGTCAGATCACCTGATTGCGCAATGGCTCTTCGCCGCGCCGGAGGCGCCCTAGATTGTCGCGCAGGATCTCGATCACATTGTCCTCGTAACGCCGGGTCTCGCCGGCGGTGTGCGGGGTGAGGAGCACATGCTCCATTCCCCAAAGCAGCGAACTCTGCGAGAGCGGCTCTTCCGCCGTCACGTCGATGCCGGCGCCGGCGATGCGCCGTGCGGTGAGCGCCTCGACAAGCGCTGGCTCGTCGACGACCCGTCCGCGAGCGACGTTGACGAGATAGGCGGAGGGTTTCATCCGGGCGAGCGCCTCGGCACCGACCAGATTCTCGGTCTCCGTGGTCAATGGACAGGTGAGAGCGACAAAATCGGCCTCCGCCAACAGGGAGTTGAATTCGCCCATCGCGTGCACCGCGTCCGCCGCGCCGCGGCCGGCGGCCGGATCGCGCCGCTGCCCGACGACGCGCATATCGAAGGCTTTAGCGAGCTCGGCTAGACGCCCGCCGATCTGCCCCAAGCCGACGACAAGGAGCGTCTTGCCGCCGAGCTCGTCCTCCCGCCGGGAGAGATCGCCGATCATGCCGCGCCAGACGCGCTTTGCCTGATTGTCCCGCGCCTCGGGAAGCCGGCGGCTCAGTGCAAGAATAAGAGCCATTGCGTGCTCCGCGACCGCGCGGTAGTTGACACCGCGCGCGCTGGCGAGCCGGATGCCGCGCTTCTTCAGTTCCTCGAGCGGAAACTGGTCGGTGCCGGCGCCAATCGCCTGGATAAATCGAAGCTTGCCCGCGCGGTCGAGAAGGCTGTCGTGCCACAGCCCCGAGATCACCAGCACGTCGGCCTCGCCCACCCGGTTTTCCAGGGTCTCGAGATCGCGAACGGCGACGCTGCTGATGCCGGTTTCGAGGGCCGAAAACCGCTCATGCAGCTGATAGGCGACATGAGCGAAACAGATCACGAGCTTGTCATTGGGCGGAAGCATAGCCGCTCTCCGTTCGAAGCAATCGGTTGCCTAAACTGTGCAGACCACCCTGAGGCCGATGCGGCCCTGCCAGCCTGAGAAGTCGGGGGCAATGCTGTCGCGGTAGGCAGAGCGGCAGATGGCAGGGTTGTGCGACCACGAACCGCCGCGCAAGACCCTCTGGCCGTCGGAAGGTCCCGAGAGGTTGGCGCTGCCGTCTACCGGAACATCGGCATAGTTGGCACTCGACATGTCCAGGCAATACTCCCAAACGTTGCCGTGCATGTCATAGAGGCCAAACCGGTTTGGTGGAAATGTCCCCGGACGCGTCGTTTTGCCTCGAAAAACCCCAGCGGGGCCCTCACCATAGGCGCCCGATTCATATTTCGCGTCGTTATAGACGTCGGAGGCGACGCTCTTGCCATCGCTTTCGCCGCATACCGCGCCGCCGGTCCCACAGTAATTCGCCAACTCGGGGGTAATGGTCGGCCCGAAATGAAAGGGTCCCATCGTGCCTGCGCGGCAGGCATATTCCCATTCGGCTTCGCTCGGTAATCGATAGGCCCGCCCGGTGATCGCAGTGAGGCGCAGGCAAAATTCTTCCGCCTGGTTCCACGTGATGCTCTCGACGGGAAGATCGATGCCTTTGAAGAACGACGAGTTCGGATCGAGGTTTCGGCGGATTTGGTCGGGGTGCGCCAATACTGCCGCAGACCACTGGGCCTGAGTGACGGGCGATGCGCCGATGAAAAACGGAGCGAGCGTGACATGGTGCTGCGGACCTTCATTGCCCTGGCGTTCCGGCTCATCGACCGGCGAGCCCATCGTGAAACTGCCGCCTGGGATCGAGACCATATCGATCCCGCCGGCGGGACCGAGCCTTTCCGTAAATATCGCGGCCTTGTATTTTTCCGGCGGGTTCCGGACCCCTTTCGCATCGACGGTCGCAACGTCGAAAGAAATAGTCCGCAGCGGCGGTTTTGATAACAGCCTGCGGATGGAAGGTGC
>VAZT01000304.1 GCA_005884825.1 Alphaproteobacteria bacterium | reverse complement strand
AACGGGTCTCCTCGGTCGAAATCGCGAAACGGGTGCGGTCGATCAAGATGCGGAGTTCGGTCGCCGACAACGAGAAGTTGTACGGCAGCTCGCCGCTCGCCATCAGCGGATAGTCCTCCGGCGGGAGGCAGGCGAGGGTGAAAGTCGAGCGGCCGGAGCGCAGCACTATCGCGTTGCGCTCGCCGCTCGTCTCGATTTCGATCTGCGCGCCCTCGCGCAACTTGCGGACGATGTCATAGAGGGTGTGGGCCGGTGCGGTGGTCCGGCCCTCGCGTTCGATTTGAGCGGTGACGCGCTCGACGATCTCGAGATCCATATCCGTCGCGCTCAGCGCCAGCCTGCCCGGTTCGGCGCGCAGCAACACGTTCGATAGTATCGGGATCGTCGTCCGTCGCTCGACGACGCTTTGTACATGGCCCAGCGCCTTCAAGAAGGCCGCCCGTTCGATGGTCAGTTTCATATTGGCTACACACGAGTTGCCGACCCCGGCTCCGCCGCCCTCTGGTCATGCCCAAAGGGCGGTCAGTGCCCCCGCCGCGTCGTTCCGGCTCGACGGGACAGCATTATAGCACGATCGGCTACCCGCCTCAGCACCCGCTTTTGCCGCGGACGCCTTATGGGCGCTCAGCCCTGCAACATCCGGCGCAACAGCTCGACATCTTCGGCGAGCGACGGGTCGGTGCGCGTCAGCTCTTCGATCTTGCGCACCGCATGCATGACGGTGGTGTGATCACGGCCGCCGAACTTGCGGCCGATTTGCGGCAGCGATCGCGTCGTCAGCTGCTTGGCCAGATACATTGCGACTTGACGCGGGCGGGCGACGGCGCGGGCGCGGCGATCGGAGGTCATCTCGCCCAGTTTGATATTGAAGTGTTCGGCGACCTTTTTCTGGATTTCGTCGATAGTAACCCGTCGCTCGTGCGAGCGGAGCAGATCGTGCAGCACCTCTTGGACGCTCTCGAGCGTGATATCGCGCCCCACCAGCTGGACATGCGCGGCGATTCGGTTCAACGCCCCTTCGAGGTCTCGAACATTCGAGGCGATCTTGTGTGCGAGAAACTCCATCACCTTCGGCGGAATCCGCAGGCCACCCTGCTCGGCCTTCGACTGCAGTATGCCGAGGCGCAATTCATAAGTCGTCGGGTGCAGATCAGCGACGAGGCCCCAGCCGAGCCGCGAGCGCATGCGCTCCTCCATACCTTCGAGGTCGGAGGGCGATTTGTCGGCCGAGATCACGATTTGGCGGTTCTCGTCGACCAATGCATTAAAGGTATGGAAGAATTCCTCCTGCGTCGATTCCTTGCCGATGATGAATTGCACATCATCGATCATCAAAAGATCGACCGAGCGAAATTGTTCCTTGAAGTCCATGGTCGACTTGAAGCGCAATGCTCGGATGAACTGGTACATGAACTTTTCGGCCGAAAGATAGATTATCTTACGACCGCAGGCATGCTTGCGGACGTGCCAAGCGACGGCGTGCATCAGGTGTGTCTTGCCGAGCCCGACCCCGCCATACAAAAACAGCGGATTGAACGGCACCGGGGTACCCGGACACGCGCAAGCCTCAGCGACGCGCCGGGCCGCGGCATGAGCGAGTTCGTTGGGCTTGCCGACGACGAAATTCTCAAAAACGGAGCGGTGATCGAGAGCCAACAGCTGCGCCCGGTCGTCACCAATTTCGAGCGGCAATACCGATCCGGCCGACGCAGGTGAGGCCGGAAGGGCTTCCGCATCATCCGGGCCGGCAAAATGGTTTCCGTTTACGGGCCTCGAACGGATCCCGACGACGACCAAGAGGCGCTTTACTTGCTCGTTCTCGGCCCGCCACAGCGCGAGAAGCCTATCCGCATAATGGGTCGCCACCCAGTCCCGCAAAAAACGCGTGGGCGCAGCGATAACAGCTTGTCCGCTGTCGACGTGCTCCAGGTTCACCGGTTGCACCCAGTTGCGGAAGGCATCCTCGCCAATTTCCGCCCTGAGCTGACCGAGAACGCCAATCCACTCCGCCTGGCGCGCTGTCATCGTGTTGGTCGCATCTTCTTCAAGTGCTTGCGCCACCCCTCTACCCCCATTCCCATCTATAGAACAGACGCAGTTCCGGCCGCCCGCCGGCAGTACTTCATCCTGCAGCGGCGCAACTCGCGGCTCTGTTATGCAACTCAATACGGGAAGAGACGCCCTCCCTGTCGCTTATTACAGTCGGCTAGATGTCAACAGCTTGACGGTTTATTGACGCTCACCGACATATACACGGTATAACCGTAGTTATGGGCACCGTTATTTGGAAGTTTACCTATGTGTCGGATTAGTGGCAATGGGATCGAAGAAGGAACATCAGAATATTTTTTTCTCCGCAAGCGCGGACGGTTCGTTCGCCTAAGAAACCCTGATCGGGCCTCACCTGCGGCATTCCGCCGCGTCAGCGATTGGGGTGATCTCTGGTCAGAGCGCGTTGATCCGCGCCGCCAGCCGCGACAACTTGCGCGAGACCGTATTCTTGTGGAGCACGCCCTTGGTTATCGCCCGATGCAGCTCGGGTTGGGCCAGCCGGAGGGCCGACATTGCCGTCGCCTTGTCGCCCGTCTCGATCGCCGTCTCGACCTTTTTCACAAAAGTGCGCACGCGGCTCACCCGCGCGCGATTGATGGCCGTACGCTTGGCCGCCTGCCGGATGCGCTTTTCCGCTGATTTGTGATTAGCCATGCAATTCGCCGTGACCGAAAGAGGAGGCTTATATCGGGGCCTCGTCCGTGACGTCAACTTCGCGCGTGAAGTGAAGCCAACGACCTTTGATATCGACGGCACGGGGATCGCCACGGGGGATCGCCACGGGGATCGCCTGCGGCACACGCGGGGTCGAGCGGTCTGGAGCCCGCCTCCGCAAGAGGGACGGCACCAAAGGGGATCACCATAGCCCTCGCCGGCCTGCCGCGAACCCGCTTCTCCATGAAACGCTCCGCGGCAGCCGGGGTCATTTAGGGTCGAGCGGCAATCAGCAGCACCCCAAACCGGAAGTTTAAAAGCGTCGCCATTTTGCCACTGTGGCTGAAGGGACACACTTCGTTGAAAAACCTTAAATTGGATGTGGCCTCGATTGACTCTAAACCGTCTTCGGATAGTATTTAGGAAGCGAATTTAGCCTGTGTGCTGTATCAGTCTCGAAGCGACAAGTAGTCGGCAAGCGTTCGCCTTTCCGGTTCAGCGTCGAAAGGAGAGAGGGGACGTGATCGGAGATCGGTACGAGGCGATCGCGTTCGGGGGACCATGGCTGCAGAAATCCAGTTCAATACGGGTCGAGGGGACAAGTGTCGAAGCAGACGAACGTTGTGCCATTCCCGCTGACTGTAAGGGGGGTCCGATCGGCGGCAGGTAAAGCCTGTTCGCCGACAAGCTATGAATTCACCGAAGTGGAGCTAGCTGCGCTGTGCCGGTGGTTCTCGGCCATGAAATACGCCTTTCCGGGGACGGAAGGGGTAATGATGGTGAATCATCAGGAGGCTTATTCCGCAGTCGGGCTCTACAACCGGGCAGGAGGCGCGCCGAATTGCCTGATTGCCAAACATCAGGTGGGCGGCGCGGCGCGATTTTTCTGGTCGACCGAATTCGACCCACCCCGTCCGATCAACGATTTGTCCGAGATCACGGATGCCCATATCCGCGCCATTCGTCCGCCGCGCAACGAAAAGGGCTGGCTCGATCCGACCGGGTGGATGGGCGTCTATGCGTCGCGGCTGATCGCAACGCAGTTTCAGCTCATCTAGTAGTTCTTATTGCACCCCGTCACCTGATCGGGCCTCGGGAAAATAGCGCCGGATCCAACAGTGGGGATCGGCCGCGAGACTTGCTCTGATCCTCGTATCAGTAGAATACTGCACCGGATATAAACCGAACCGCGTCGATGAACTCTGCCGTACTGCTTGTTTGCCTCAGCGGCGCTGCGCTGGTCGGCTGCGCATACCTGCCGACCTCCGGTCCGACCGCCGGCGAGGTGATCGACCGAGGCGTGCAGGAGAACCAGATCCGCTACGATGTCGTCGACGTTGATCCCGGGGTCGTCGCGACACTCTTGGCACAGCCGGCAGAGAGCTTTCGAACCCGCTTCGGGAAATATGGCATGCCAGCGGCGCCGAAGATCGGGATCGGCGATACGCTTTCCGTTTCGATCTGGGAAGCCGCGGGCGGAGGCCTGTTCGGGACATCGCCGACCGAGCACGTCTCGGCCGGCTCGCGAAGCGTGACGATCCCCGAACAAGTCGTCGCTCGGGACGGCGCGATCAGCGTGCCGTTTGCCGGGCGGGTTCCGGTCGCCGGCCGGACGACTGTCGAAGTTCAGCACGAAATCGAGCGGCGCCTCGCCGAGAAGGCCATCGAGCCGCAAGTCATTGTGACGATCGCGAAGAGCGTGACCTACGCCGCAACCGTGTCGGGCGAGGTGGTCAACGGCGCGCGGGTGCCGCTCTCGGTCAACGGCGATCGCATGCTGGATCTGATTGCGCTAGCCGGCGGCTCGAAGGCTGCTGTCTATGACACCTTCGTACGGCTTTCCCGAAACGGCGTCACAGTGACGATGCCTATGGAAAGGCTCGTATCGAACCCGGCCGAGAACATCTATGCACAGCCGGGCGATGTGTTGACCCTGGTTCGTGTGCCGCAGACCTACTCGGTGCTCGGGGCGACCGGCCAGAACGCTCAGATCACCTTTAATGCCGAGCGGATCACCTTGGTCGAAGCGCTCGCCAAAGCCGGTGGCTTGCAAGATTTGCGCTCCGATCCGGCGGGAGTATTTCTTTTCCGCTTCGAGCCGCCGGCCGTTGTCGCCGCGCTCAATGCTCCCCAGTTGGGCACCGGTCCCGATCAAACCTCTCCGGTCGTCTATCGCCTCGATATGAGCGATGCGAACTCCTATTTCCTCGCCCAGCGGTTTCCCGTTGAAGACAAGGACATAATCTACGTCGCCAACGCGCGGCTAAACGAGCTCCAGAAATTCTTCACGCTATTGAATACCCTGACCGGACCTGTCATCACCGGCATCGTCGTCAAGAACGCAGCACCGTAGCAGCCGATTTCGGCATATAAGAGAACCGAGCGCGGACCCCTTTCGAAAGGATGTAATGCCGAGGGTGCAGCATTTGTCCGGCGACGACCTGATCGTCGTTACCGGCGGCGCCGGCTTTATCGGCTCCCATATCGTGAACCATCTGGCCGAGCTCGGTTTGCGAGTTGTGATCTCGGATCGTTTCGGATCCGATGACAAGTGGCGCAACATCGCCTCGGCTCGGCTTTATGACCTCGTTCGACCCGACATGCTGTCCGAGTGGCTTGAGCGTCATAGCGGCAAAGTGGCGGCTATCGTCCACATGGCGGCGATATCCTCGACAACCGAGCCCGATATCGACCGGTTCGTGGTCAACAATATTCGCCTGACGCTCGATCTTTGGGATTGGTGCGCCGCCAACTCCACCCGCCTCATCTATGCTTCTTCCGCCGCTACCTATGGCGATGGCAGCGCCGGGTTCAGGGACGACCAGAGCCCTGCGGCACTGGCTGCGCTGCATCCGCTCAACGCCTATGGCTGGAGCAAGCACGTCGTGGATCGGCGGGTGGCCGAGGACGTGGTGCGCGGACGACCTGTCCCCTCGCAATGGGCCGGACTCAAGTTCTTCAATGTATACGGCCCCAACGAGGCTCATAAGAACGAGATGCAATCCGTCGTCGGCAAAATCTGCCCGGTAATCGAGGCCGGCGGCACTGTCACCCTCTTCAAGTCGCACGACCCCAGCTATCAGGATGGCGGGCAGCTGCGGGATTTTGTCTATGTAAAGGACTGCGTCGCGACGATTGGCTGGCTATTGCAGAACCCGAAGGTCACGGGTCTATTCAACGTGGGAACCGGCGCCGCACGCAGTTTTCTCGACCTCGTCGATGCGGTGGGCGCGGCGATCGGACGTTCGCCGAAGCTCCGGTTCGTCGACACTCCGGCCCAGTTGCGCGACAAGTACCAGTACTTCACGCAGGCCGACATCTCGAAACTTCGCGCCGCCGGATTTAACCAGCCGTTTCACTCGCTGGAGGAGGGTGTTCGGGATTTTGTTCAATCCTTGCGGGGGGCGGAGTGATCCTGTTCGACCTGTCGCGGCTGGTCTCGCGTGCCGGACGAGAGACGCCGACCGGGATCGACCGCGTCGAGCTCGCCTATGCCGAGCATCTGATTGCCGGCAGCACGCCTCTGTCGTTTACGATGATAACGCCTTTGGGTGGTTTCGGCATGTTGCCGCAGGCGATGGCCAAGGAATACCTCCTGGTGCTTGCCGGGGCATGGCGGGAGGCCGGCTCGCCGCAGCGGATTCCGCAGGCGAAGCGGCTGGCGCGAATGCTCCGCACCGCCGCCCTCTGGCGCGGAGAACGCGCCCTGCGCGGGCAATGCGGTTCCGGAATTGATCGCGTGGTCTATATGCTCGTCTCGCATCATCATCTCGAAAAACGCCGCGCCATCGCTCGTCTGAAGCGACAGACGCGGGCGTGCTTCGTGTGCCTCATCCACGATCTGATCCCGATTGAATTTCCCGAATACGCGCTACCCGGTCAAAACGACAAGCACCGCAGGCGGATCGAGACCGCCGCGGCCCTAGCGGACGCGGTGATCGTCAACTCGACTGTGACCCGCGAAGGATTTGCGCCCTATCTGGCGCGCGCCGGCCGCGCGCCGCCCGTCGTGGCCGCGCCATTCGGCGTCGATTTACCGGCCGCGTCGCCGGCCGAGCCGTCATCGGTGGAGCCGCCCTATTTCGTTTGCGTCGGGACCATCGAGGCGCGCAAGAACCACCTGCTGCTGCTCAATCTGTGGCGCCAGCTCGTGGACGACCTGGGCGATGCGGCGCCGCGTCTCGTTCTGATCGGGCAACGCGGGTGGGAAACCGAAAACGCAATCGACATGCTCGAACGCTGCTCGGCACTGCGCGGCGTCGTCATCGAGCGCACCAACGTGCCGGATGTCGAGGCCGCGCGCCTCGTCAAGGGCGCCCGCGCATTATTGCTGCCATCTTTTGCTGAAGGGTTTGGGTTTCCACTTGTCGAGGCGCTGGCCCTCGGGGTCCCCGTCCTGTGCAGCAATCTCGCCGCTTTCCGCGAGAACGGCGGGGACGTGCCGGAATACCTCGATCCGCTCGATGGCCTCGGTTGGCGCAGCGCCGTGATCGATTAT
>VAZT01000009.1 GCA_005884825.1 Alphaproteobacteria bacterium | reverse complement strand
GGTCGCCGGTATCGAGCTTCCGGAAGCCGCAGGTCGCGCCGCTTACCTCGCGGCGTTTCACGCCGCACAAGCGTTGATCTTCGAGCGCATCGGTAACGTGCCCAAAACGCACCATGGGGTTCACGCCCAATTTTCCCGCCTGGCGAGGAATGAGCCCCGCATCGGCGAACTGCCGCGGTTCCTGTCGCAGGCTTATGACTTCAAGACCGTTGCTGATTACGAGATAGTGCCGCGACCGTGCCGCTCCCGGAAGCGATATCCGCTATCGAGGAGGCTCAAAGGTTCATTGACGGCATCGCGGAGTTGCTCGAATGAGACAGTACGCCCCAACTGTTTCGGGTTCCGCAAAATTGCCATGATGGCGTCATATATTGCGCCTGCTATGATCGGGTTGAGTTTAACTCTCGCCCTGGCCATCCGCGCGGTTGTGTGCGCTATCGGGGCCGTCGCGTCGGTTGCAAAAGGGGCGGGTGACGGCCGTCTCGAGACGGTTCGCGCTCGGCCCGCCTCGTTTCCCTACTCTTTCCCTGCTAAACCCATGGCAGCGAAAATATTTTCCCTGCCGGCTCGCTGCGGGAAACTAGCGCAAGGGCTTGATCTGACTGAGAAATACTCGTCCGGGGAGGCCGATTTCGGGGCCCAAACAAAAAACTTGCCTGCTGTTTCCCCAGTGGCAGGGAAAATCGCGCCCGCGGGGTCAGAACATGCCCATTCCGAGGATGCCGTCGACCGGGTCGAGGCCGGCCAAGACGCGCTTGCCGATCAGGTCGCGCAGGGTTTCGGTGGTGCCGCCGCCCAAGGTGCCGTAGCGGGCGCCGCGGTAGAAGCGCGAGACCGGGAATTCGTCGGTGAAGCCGTAGCCGCCATGCACTTGGATCGCCTCGCTGGTGACGCGCAAGGCCATCTCGTTGCAATAGGTCTTGGCGACCGCCGCCAAGAGCGGGTCGGGGAACGGGTCGGCGCTGGCGCAGGCGCGGTAGAGCATGCTGCGGCCGACCTCGATGTCCTTGTACATCTCGGCGATTTTCCAACGCATGCCTTGGAACTCGCCGATCGCGCGGCCGAATGCTCGGCGTTCGTTGGCGTAGCGCACCGCTTCTTCGAGCGCCCCCTCGGCGAGGCCCAGCGAGATGCTCGGGTTGAGGCAGCGCTGCGTATTGAAGGCCGTGAGCAACTTGCGAAACCCGTCCTCGTGCAGAACCAGATTCTCGGGCGGCAGAATGCAATCCTCGAAGCGGATCTCGTGCAAGTTCTCGCCGCCCATCGTGTGATACGTGCCGGTCACCGAAAAGCCCGGGGTGCCGCGCTCGACGAGCACGCAGCCGATCCCCTCGCGGCCGGGCCGGCGGTCGACCCGGGTGAAGACGACAAACATTTGCGCTTCGTCGGCGCGGCTGATCAGGGTCTTGACGCCATTGAGCTTGAGGGCGTTGCCGCCGGTCTCGACATTGGTCTTGTAATTGGCGACGTCGGTGCCGGCATCGGGCTCGGTCATGCAGATCGCCAGGATCGCGTCGCCGCTGCACACTGCCGGCAGGATGCGCGCCTTGATCTCCTGCGGCGCGTAGGTCGCGATGATGCGGGTCTGCACGCCGACCTCGCCGAGCACCGCCATGGCCGTCACGTAGCAGGTCTTGGCGATCTCCTCGAGAACGAGCGCGGTGTCGAAGACCGGCAATCCGAGACCGCCATATTCCTCCGGCACCGCCATCCCGAGGACGCCCAATTCGGCGAGGGCGCGCATGTTTTCCCACGGAAAGGTGCCGTCCATGCAACGCAGTGCGTGTGGGCGGAATTCGCGCTGCGCCAGGTCGCGGACAGTCTGCACGAAGCGGCGCTGCTCGTCCGATAGGCTCACAAACATGCCATTGCTCCCGCTCAAAGATCGAGGACACCGATATTAGCGGCGATCACGGGCCCGCGCTCAAATGCTTTTTATTGATTGGGGTGTCGCAGTCCAAGCGCTAAGAACATAAAGTTAGATATATCCTATACCGACCAGATCTCACGACTTCATAAAATGTTAATGCAATTTTAAGAGAAAGATCTTCCCCGATGCTTTTTTGATCTGAGTTTTTGACGGGTTTCTGACGTTCGGGCGAGCAAGTTAAGAAGGCGTTAACCAACTGATCCGGTGGCGCCGCGACATTGGAAAATCGGGTCGCTCACAATGCCTGGTCTCGTCCCCGAAATCCTCGATGCCCTCTATTCGGTTGCCGCCGCCGCCTCGCCGGTGCTCGGCCTTCTGGTGGGACTTCTCGTCGTCCGGCTTCGATATGAGCGCATCAGGCGCGCGGCCATCGAGCTGGAGCTGAGGGAGCGTGAGAGCCGGTATCGGGCGATCTTCGAGACCGCGGTCGACGCGATCATCGTCAGCGACCAGCACGGCATCATCCAGGAATTCAGCCGGGCGGCCGAAGCAATGACCGGTTACCGGGCGGCGGAATTGATCGGCCAGAATATGCGGGTGCTGCTGCCCCCGGCGATGCGGCAGGAACCCGAGCGTAATACCGCGCGCTATTTGTGGACGGTCCGGGAGCTCGAAGTCTGCCGCAGAGACGGGTCGGTTTTTCCGGCGCATCTGTCGATCGCCGAATGGTGGGCCGGCGGACACCGGCACTTTACCGGCATCCTGCGCGACCTCTCCGCTCAGCACCGGGAGCAAGCCGAGCGGACCAAGCTGGAGGCGCAGCTCCACCAGGCTCAGAAAATGGAGGCCATCGGAAATCTGACCGGCGGCATGGCGCATGACTTCAACAACATGCTCGGCGTCATCATCGGCAATATCGACCTGCTGCGCGACCTGAAAGGGGATGATCCCGATATCGACGAGCTGGCGCACGAGGCGCTCGACGCAGCATTTCGCGGGGCCGATCTGACGCGTCGCCTGCTCGCCTTCGCCCGGCAGCAGCCGCTCCGGCCGCAGCATGTCGACGTCAACGAACTGGTCTCCGGGATCACTCGGCTGCTGCGCCGAACCATCGGCGAGGACATCGAAATATCGCTCGATCTCGCCGCTGAGCTGGGCCCGGTCGTCGTCGACCCGGCACAGCTCGAGGCGAGCCTCACCAATCTGGCCACCAATGCCCGCGATGCGATGCCCGAAGGCGGGCGTCTTATGATCGTGACTGCCAATCGCACGCTCGACACGGATTATGCCGCGCAGCACGCCGAGGTCGTGGCGGGCGGCTATGTCATGCTCGAAGTCAGCGATACCGGGTGCGGCATGACCCCGGAGGTCATGCATCGAATTTTCGAGCCGTTCTTCACGACCAAGAGCCGGGACAAGGGCACCGGCCTCGGGCTCAGCATGGTCTTTGGCTTCATCAAGCAATCGGGCGGTCATATCGGCGTCTACAGCGAGCCCGGAATTGGCACGACGTTCCGGCTCTTCCTGCCGCACGTGGCCGCGGATGTGGTGATCGTCGAGGAGAGCGCTTCAACTCCGCTAGTCCAGGGCAGAGGCGAGTCGGTTTTGGTGGTCGAAGACAACGAGGCGTTGCGCCGCATCGTTACGCGCCAGCTCGGCGAGCTCGGCTACCGGGTACTCGCAGCGGGGAATGCGGCGGCAGGTCTCGAATTGCTGGATCGGCAGAGCATCGATCTGCTCCTGACCGACATCGTGATGCCAGGCGGCATCAACGGCCGCGAGTTGGCACATCGGGCCCGTCAGCGCTGGCCGGAAATCAAGATCGTCTTTACTTCGGGGTTCTCGGAAGCGCGGCTGAACGGAGATGGGGGTCCGCTGGCCGCCTGCGCGCCGCTCCTCAGCAAGCCCTATCGCAAGGAAGACCTGGCGAGCGCGGCACGCGAAGCGCTTGACCGGGTCGCGTAACCACCGCAAGAGTTATCGCATGAGTGGTCCAAACGGGCCTGATATCGCCGCTGTCTACCAGTTGCTGACGCAAGTCGCCCGCACGGTGACCGGCCATGACTGCAAGCTCGACGATCTCTCCGCCGAGGTCGCCGAGCTGCGCGGGACGGTGGGTGGACTGAATGGAGTTGTAGCCGGGCTGAGCGAGATCGTCGCCGGCCACGACCGCAAGCTCGATGATCTCGCCGCCGGCCTCGCTTCGCTCCGCGACGCCCTTACCCACTATCATTCAACCGTGCTCGGACACGGCATTCTGATCAGCGAGCTCGACGAGCGGGTTCGCCGCATCGAGAGGCATCTGAGGCTCGAGCCCGCCTGCGAATGAAGCGCCGGGCGGCCACCCTCAAATCAGTCCGAGGTCGCGCAAACTGCTGTGGTCGCCGCGGCCGATGATCAAGTGGTCGTGCACGGTCACGCCGAGCGGGGCGGCGGCCCTGACGATGTCCTTGGTCACCGCAATGTCCGCCTTCGAGGGGGTAGGATCGCCCGAGGGGTGGTTGTGTACCAGGATCAAGGCGGACGCCCCGAGCTCGAGCGCGCGTTTGACGACTTCGCGAGTATAAACCGGCGTGTGATCGACCGTCCCGCGCTGCTGCCGCTCGTGCTTGATCAATGCATTCTTGCGATCCAGGAAGAGTATGTGGAATTCCTCAACTTTGCTGTGGGCAATTTGCGCACTGCAATAGTCGACCAATATGTCGCGAGATGCGACCAGCGGGCGGCTATGCAATTCTGCCCGCATAAACCGAAGCGCCATCTCGCGAACCAATCTGACCCCGGCAATTGCGGACATGCTTAGACCCGCGGCCGCCAGCGCCTCGGGTTCGGCGCTCAACACCTCTGCAAGACTGCCAAATCTATCGAGAAGCTCTTCGGCCAGTGCTTCGGCGTCAGCTCTCGGGTTGTTGGTGAAGAGCATGACCTCGACAAGTTCGTGGTCCAACAGGTTCTCCGCGCCCGCGAGGATCAAAAATTGACGCAACCTGTCCCTCCGACTCAAAGTGCGCGATATGTTTCGGGTAAGTGTAGCGAGGCGCCAAAGCTCTTTTCCGGGCTTCGCTTCAACTAGGTTCCGCTCCAACATCGCGAACGTCAGGCTTCTGCTGCCAGCTAAATGAGTGTCCTTGCATAGCGCGCGACCGGTTAAGAGCTGGCGAATAAAAGTCCAGGGTAGGTAATTGACGAGACTGGCGGTGCCGACAGGCCGCGTTCTCGCTCCGGGTCAAATCAGCCCGAGGTCGCGCAGGCTGCTGTGGCGGCCGTGGCCGATGATCAAATGGTCGTGCACGGTGACGCCGAGCGGTGCGGCGGCCTTGACGATATCTTTGGTCACCGCGATGTCCGCCTTCGAGGGGGTCGGGTCGCCCGAGGGATGGTTGTGCACCAGGATCAAGGCCGACGCCTGCAGCTCGAGCGCGCGCTTGACGACCTCGCGGGTATAGACCGGCGTATGGTCGACCGTACCGCGCTGCTGCTGTTCGTGCCTGATCAGCACGTTCTTGCGGTCGAGAAACAGGATGTGGAACTCCTCGACCTTGCCATGGGCGATATGCGCGGTGCAGTAATCGATCAGCTTGTCCCACGAGTTGACCACCGGCCGCTCGTGCAGTTCCGAGCGCATCAGACGCAACGCCGCCTCGCGCGCCGCTTTGAGCGCAGCAACGCCGGCGAGGCCGAGGCCGGCGGCGGTGAGCGCATCGGGGTCGGCGCTGAGCAATTCTGCAAAGCCGCCGAAACGCTCCAGCAGATTCTTGGCCAGCGGCTTGACGTCGGCGCGCGCGTTACTCGCGAACAGGATGACCTCGAGCAGTTCGTAATCCGGCAGATTGTCCGCTCCGGCGTCGATCAGTCTCTGGCGCAGCCGCTCCCGGTGCCCATGATAATGCGGCGTATCGTCGGCCCCTTCGGCGAGACGCAACTGTCTGGGGCGCCGCTTGGCGTTCATCGCGTCGATCAGCGGGCCGGTCGAGGCCGGGCCCGCAATTCGGCGAGCATCGCGCCCGCCATGCGCGCCGGTTCGTCGGTGTCGTAGGCGCTGACGAAGCAGTCGACCCCGCGCTGCACGGCCGCCGCGGTCGGCAATTCCTCCCAATCGAGGATCAACGATTTCTGCAGGCGGATCGCATTGGGGCCGGCTGCGAGGATCGGGCGCGCGAGATCTTCGATTGCTCCGTCGAGGGCTTCGGGCGGCGCCACGACATCGACGAGCCCCCAGGCGAGGGCCTCGGCAGCCCCGATCGTCTCGCCGGTCAACAACAGCCGGCGCGCGCGGCCGTGGCCGATCAATTTCGGCAGCAGCGCCGCCTCGACGACCGAGGGGATGCCGATCCTGACCTCCGGCATGCCGAACAGGGCGCGCTCGCTGGTGACCCGCAGATCGCACGCGCAGGCGAGCTCGAGGCCGGCGCCGAGCGCGTAACCGTCGATCCGCGCGATGACCGGGACGGGCAGACGGCGGAACGCATCGCAACAACGATGCACCAATGTGATGAACTCGCGTGCGCTCTCCCGATCCAGCGCTACGATCTCGCCGATATCGGCGCCGCCGACAAACGCGCGCTCGCCGGCGCCGGTCAAGACCACCAGCCGCAGCTGCGGGTCCGCGGCGAGCCCGCCGGCGGCTTCGATGATCTCGGCCATCAGCGCGCGATTGAGGCTGTTCAGCTTCGACGCATTGTCGATCGTCAGTCGCGCGAGACGGCCGCCTTCGGGCCGTTCCTCGTGCTGCACCATCACGCTCATCGCATGCCCCTGCCGCTGTCCGAGTGATATCCGCAAACGGTGGCCATAACCAAACAAAAGCGCCGGCTAGCGCTGGAGCTTTTGTCGCCCCTCGTGCATAGTGACGCCGCATTGACGGAGGCGAGCATGGACGTCGTTGAGGATCTTGCGGAGCTGCGCGAGATTTATGGACCGCCGGGCGAGCGATCGGTGAAGAAACAGCTGAGCCGGTTCGACAAGCACTGCCGCGCATTTATCGCGCGCTCGCCGTTTCTCGTCATGGCCTCTTCGGATCCGTCGGGGCGCTGCGACGCATCGCCAAAGGGCGATGCACCCGGTTTTGTCCAGGTGCTCGACGACGAGACGCTGCTGATCCCCGACCGGCTGGGCAACAATCGGGTCGACACGATCGGCAACCTGCTGGAGCGGCCCGGCGTCGGATTGATCTTTTTTGTGCCGGGGCTCAACGAGACTCTGCGCGTCAACGGCCGGGCGCGCATCACGACCGATCCCGCTTTGCTCGAACCTCTCGCGGTCAACGGCAAGGTGCCGCGCAGCGGCATTTTGGTCGCGGCCGAGGAAATCTACTTCCACTGCGGCAAGGCGCTGATCCGCTCCGATTTATGGAACCCCGAAAAGCAGCTCCGCAAATCCGAATTCCCCTCTCTCGGCCGCATCCTCGCCGATCAGATCGGCGGCATGTCGGTCGAGGAGGCGGAGCGGACTACGGCAGAGAGCTACAGGACCCGGCTTTACTGAGCGAGACTAAGCCGTCGCCTCTTGCGGCACGAGCTTGATATAGAGCTCGTGCAGCAGCGGCTTTGTCGCCGCAAGGTTCTCGCTGATTGCCGAGCCGGCGACCGGCGTCAGCGATACCGCCTTGTGCTTCTTGATCGTCTGCTCGGCGAAAAAGCCCCAGCGGATCAAGTTGCCGACGCGCTCCTTGATCGCGAGATGTCCGAGCCGCAAAGCGTCCCACATCCTGCTGTTGATCTCGTCGATGACGAGAGCCGGCGCGTCTGGACGACCGCCGCCAAATGGGCTCGCCGACCACAGAAGCATTACTATGGCCCAATACTGGTATGTGACCAGATGGTCCATCGCATCGTTGGCATAGGCCGGGGTCAGCCCCTTATTCCTGATTACAAGCTCGCAGGTCTCCCGCCATTTCTGCTCATAGGAATTGAAAAAACCAAAAATCGCGGAAATCGCGGCCCGGTCGCAATCGAACCGAGGCGAGCGCAAGCTCTCGCGGTCTCCGAAAGCTTTGCAAAGCGCTTCGATCGTCTCACGGCAATGGCGGTCGAAGCCCTCGTGCAATTTATCGGTGGCGGCGATCAGAGATGTGGGAGAAGCGGTGCAAGGCTGGCCCGACGCGTCCAGCACTCGGACGAAACCGTCGTTCTCGCAATCCCTTATCCGTTCGATACAGGTCCGGATATCGGTGCCGTACCAACCGTACAGCGTGCGATGGATCGAGCGGCACGAGACGCCTTCTTCCGGGCCGCACCTCGCCGAAAACATGACATGCCAGTGCGCACGCTTGTTCAAGCCGGGAAAATAAGTCTGCCAAATTTTATGGTACCCGCAGAGAAACCGCGCAACGACCTGTTCGGGGGCTTCGGCCTCGGCAACATCGGTGTTCATCGCAACCACCGCCTTCGGGTTTCTCCGAAAGGCTCAGTGTAGTCGGTTCGGCGGTGTCGGAAAAGGGAATCTTCCGGGAACTTGCTGGAGTTGGCCATCAGACATTTGTGACATAGTTCCGCAGCATTCCTGTCCGTAAGACGGACGTCGATCGACGGCTTGACCTCGATGCTTCGCGAGAAGAGGCTGCGTCGACGGACTTCGAGGGAGCTGGAAGATGAACCGGGCAGAACAGGCGCAGCAAGCGGAGCTGTTTCGCAACAAGCACCGCGGGCCGCGGTTGCTGCTGTTGCCGAATGCCTGGGACGCGATGAGCGCGCGGGTCTTTGTGGCCGCCGGTTTCGATGCGATCGCGACAACCAGTGGAGGCGTCGCGTGGTCGCTCGGTTACGCCGACGGCGAGCAGGCGCCATGGCCAGAGGTCGTCGCCGCGACGGCCCGTATCGTTCGGGTGGCGCGGATTCCGGTTACCGCCGACATCGAGGCGGGTTACGGTGAGACGCCCGACGCGGTGATGCGCTCGGTGTCGGAAATCATCGAGGCCGGCGCGGTCGGGGTCAATCTCGAGGACGGGACGCTGCACGGCCCGGTCCCGATCCGCAGCGCGGCGGATGCCGCCGACCGGGTCCGCGCTGCGCGGGAGGCGGCAAAGGCGGCTGGCGTGCCGATCGTCATCAATGGCAGGACCGATCTCTATCTGCGCAACATCGGCGATGAAGCCTCTCGCTTCGAGGAGACCGTCGAGCGCGGCCGGGCGTATCTGGCCGCCGGAGCGGATTGCGTCTATCCGATCGGCTTGCGCGATCCCGCGACGGTCGGGCGGCTGGTGAAGGCGCTCGGTGCGCCGATCAACATCAATGTGCGCGCCGGGTCGCCGAGCGTCGCGGAGCTCGAAGCGCTCGGCGTCGCCCGCGCCAGCACCGCCAGCCAACTCGCACTGATGGCGATGTCGATGACGCGGCAAGTCGCCGATGAGCTGCGCGCGACGGGTCGGTTCGACACATTGTCGCCGGCAATGGCGCAAGCCGATGCGCAGCGCCTGTTTACCGGGCTATCGTGAGCATGGCGCGCGTGCGCAACATTCCGTCGAGCGAGCTGCCATCCGATCTGGCTTCGATTTACGAGCGGTTCGCTGGTACATATGGGCCATTCCGCAATCAAGCCGCAGTGTTCGCTCATGTGCCGGCGGCGTTGCGCCACCTGATGACGATGCTGCTCGAACTGCGTGAGGCCGCGACATTGCCGAAGCGCGTCCTCGAACTGGCAATCGTCACCGTCTCCAAGCTCAACGAGTGTGATTATTGCGTGGCGCACCACACCCCGTTCCTCGTTGTCGAGGGTGTCTCGCGCGCCGGCGTCGAACGGGTACTCGATTACCGCGACCACCCAGAATTCGACGAGAGGGACAAGCTTGCCGTCGAATACGCGATTGCCGCGTGGGAGCGGCCGAGCCGCATCCCCGACGCGCTGTTCGCCCGACTTAAAACGCATTTCAGCGAGGCCCAGCTGGTCGAGCTGACCTTGCGCATCACGCTCTGCGGTTTCTTCAATAAATTCAACGACGCACTCGGCATAGAGGAAGAACCCGAAGCCGTCCAGCGCCTCGCGGCAATCACCGCTTCCGCAGAATAGCTAAGTGGCGGCCATCCGGCTTCAGCGCTGCGGTGAAGCTGAAGTCATTGTACCAGCCAAGGAATTCGAACCGTCCGCTGAGCTCTACAAGGGCCAAAAATTCCTGCGGGAAAAATATCTTGGCGGGAACCCGGCCATTGATGACCATGGCCTTTCCGTGGTCATCGACGGTGAAGGTCAGACACTCGTCATAGGTTTGCGCTATCGGATCGGTGAGCTCGGCGCGGTAGCGGGTGTGCACAGTCACTCCACCTTTGCGCCGGGTCCAGCTTCGCTTGTAGTCGTGAAAAATCCGGAACCAGACAAAGCTGTCCAACAAATACAGTCCGCCCGACGTGAGCACAGCGGCCATGCGGTCGAGGTGATCGAGAAATTCGCCGTTGCATCGGACGTAGAGAGACCCGAGCAGCACATAGGCGAGGTGGAACGGGCCGAGATTGCGGTCTAGCTCGCGCATGTCGCCTAGGACAAACTTGGCCTCGATACCCAAGAGCCGCGCCTTTTCGCAGCCGAATTCGATCATCGCCGGGCTCAGGTCGAGCCCGCAATAGGCGTAGCCCCGCTTGTGCCATTCCTCCAGATAGGGCGCGGTGCCGGCGCCGAGCTCGAAAACCCGGTTAACTTTGACTTTCGAGAACCTGTCGATTGCGGCGTCGAAGAAATCGATCTCGCGCCCGGGATCGCTCGGGCCTAGGGCGATTGCGTAATACTGCGGATATTGGTAGGCTTCCATTGCGCCATTCAAGCCGCCTTGGCCAATCTCCCGCGGTCGTGCGGCGCGGAAAAATCCAGTTCTGGGCCGAGGGGGATGATGCCGTTGGGGTTGAGGTTGCGCATGCCGCCGTAATAGCCGAGCTTGATGCGCGGGATGTCGACGGTCTCGGCGACTCCCGGCATCTGATAGATGTCGCGCGTATAATTCGTCAGATTGTGATAATCGGCGAGCCGCCGCAAATTGCATTTGAAATGGCTGTAATAGACTGCGTCGAAGCGAACCAAAGTCGGGAACAGCCTCAGGTCGGCTTCGGTGAAACGGTCACCTACCAGGTAGCGCTGACGACCGAGGCGCTCTTCGAGGCTGTCGAGCGCCGCGAACAGTTTGCGGAAGCTTTGCTCGTAAGCCGCTTGGGTTCTGGCGAAGCCGCAGCGATAGACCCCATTGTTGATCGCGTCGTAAACAAAAGCATTGGTCTCGTCGATTTCGCTGCGCAGCGCCGCAGGGTAAAGGTCGAGCGCCGTCTTGCCGAATTCATCGAATTCCGAGTTCAGCATTCGTATGATCTCGGACGATTCATTATTGACGATCGTGCGCGTCTCGCGGTCCCACAATACCGGGACAGTGGCGCGGCCGGTGAAGTCCGGGCGCGCAGCGCTGTATACCTGATGGACATGGAAAACGCCGTCGACCGGCCGTAGATCGTCGAAGCCGCGCGAATACGCCCAGCCCTGGCCCTTGGCGAGGTCCGACTGCAGGATCGGGATCGTGTCCTCGAGCCCCTTCAGCTTGCGCATCAGCACGGTGCGGTGCGCCCACGGGCAGGACGGCGCGGTGACCAGGTAGTAGCGGCCCGCCTCCGCCTTGAACCCGGACGACCCATCGCGAGTTACACGGTCGCGGAACTCCGATTCGAGCCGCACAAAGCTGCCGTCCGAACCTGTCGTCGACGGATCTTCGTCGTGCCAGACGCCGTTCACCAGCATGCCCATCGCCATTCTCCGCCGTTGCGCCTCGTCACGCATAGATGATCGACAGCTGGCGAGGCCTCAACTCCTTTCGATCGTGTGCGGCCTGCGCTTGACCGCAAATGGTTTGCCGAGATACCTAAACCTGACCTGACCGCCGGGGTCGCAATTGATTCGGGTTGCGCCGAAATTGTCAAACCCACCGCCCATCCTGGCCGGTAAGGACTATGCCGCGCCTTCGGTTTTCGAGCCGGAAAATTTGCTGCGGGAGGCGCGGCGGCAGAAGGGCTTGCCGATAACGACGGTGCCGGAAGTTTGTCTGCTCGACCCGGACGGCGATATCGTCCGGGCGCTCGCCAAAAGCGGCCGGAGCCATCGGTCCGCGCCCTGGGCGTGTTATCACACCGACCTCTACGAATTCGACCACGGGGACGAACATTTCGGCATTATCGGCTGCGCCGT
>VAZT01000303.1 GCA_005884825.1 Alphaproteobacteria bacterium | reverse complement strand
GCTCGTCGCTACGGACGCACTCGGCCAGACGGGCGAAAGCGAGCCGGTCCGGATGAAGCTGCCCGAGCGCAAATTCGAGCATCCTGTCGCCCGCGCGATCATCGACCAGCGCAAGGAGCTGGCGATCGATCCAGGGTCGCGGTTGGCGGTGGCCGATACGCTGGGCGACCTGCGCGAGCGGCCGCAGCTCTACCGCGACGATACGGTCGCCTTCCTCGGCATGCGACTCGCCGAGGAGCGCCTGCGGATCAACGAAGATGCGAATTCCGTAGCGGAAGTTCAGCAACTCCTGTGGGACACTGCGCTGCGCATCGAGGACGGACGCATGTCGCTCGCCGAGCGCGAGATGCGGCGCCTGCAACAAGAACTTCAGGATGCGCTCGCAAAAAACGCGCCGGATGCGGAGATCGAACGCCTGATGAAGGAATTGCAGCAGGCGCTCGACCGCTATCTGCAGGCGCTCGCCGAAAATATGGCGCGCAATCCCGACCAGTATCAGCAACCCGTCGATCCGTCAAAGGTGATCAGCAGCCGCGATCTGCAACGCATGCTCGACCGCGCACGTGACCTGGCCCGCAACGGCGCGCGCGACCAGGCGCGCGAGCTGTTGTCGCAGCTGCAGAACATGCTGGAGAACCTGCGCATGGCGAGACCCGGGCAGACGCCGCAGCAAGGGTCCAGCGAGGCGCAAAAGATGATGCGCGACATGCATGAGCTGATGCAGCGGCAGCAACAGCTCCTCGACCGCAGCTTCCGCGCCCAGCAGCAAGGCCAACAGGGTCAGCAGGGCCGGATGGGGCAGCCCGGACAGCAGCCCGGACAGCAGCAAGGGGGCGATCAGCCGGACGCCAATGGCCAGCTGGGCGATGCCGCCGGGCAGCAGGAAGGGCTGCGCCGCATGCTCGGCGAGATGATGCGCCGGCTCGGCGACGGGCTCGGCGATATTCCCGAGCCTTTGGGCCGCGCCGAACGGGCGATGCGCGACGCCACCGAGGCATTGCAGCGCCGGCAGCCCGGCCAGGCGATCGGCCCGCAGACCGAGGCGCTCGACCAGCTGCAGCAGGCGGCGCGCGACTTTGCTCAGCAGATGCAGCGCCGGATGCAGGGCCAATGGGGCAACCCGAACGACGACGAAGTCGGCGCCACCGACGGAACGCCGCGCGACCGGGTCGAGCGGGATCCCTTAGGCCGGCCGTTGTCGAATAATGGAACCTATGATCAGGGCGACGTCAAAATCCCCGACCAGAATACTCTGCAAAAAGCCCGCGAGATTCTGGACGAACTGCGCCGCCGTGCTGGCGAGCGCTTTCGTCCGGAAATCGAGCTCGACTACATCGATCGGCTGCTGAAGAGATTTTGAGCTTGACCGAAGGCAAGTCTGCGCCTTCAATCCGCTGACCTTTCTCCTCGTCATGTCCGGCTCGGCCTGGGCATCCAGCAGACCCTCCCGTTTACGGAATCTCCGGTGATGCCGGCGATAACGTTTTCAGGTGATTGCACGAGAACCGAAAAGGCCATGGATCGTCGACTGTTTCTATCCTTGATGACCGGATTTGCCGCAGCGTGGCCGTCGATGGCGCGCGCGGTTGCCCGTCCGCCAATGGCCCTGCGCCGGCTGCGCCTCGTCAACTGCCATACCGGCGAAACGTTCGATGGTGCCTACCGCAACGACCAAGGCCCGATCCCGCGGGTCATTGAGGAGCTTTGTGTTTTCTTGCGCGACCACCATTCCGGCGAAAAGACGCAGATCGATGTCGGGGTCATCGATTTCTTGGCCGATGTTCTGGATTCGGTAGGCCAGACCAAAGCCACGATCTTGTCGGCTTATCGCACGGCCGAAACCAACGCGATGCTCGCCCGCACCACGTTCGGCGTTGCCGAGCACAGCCAGCATATCGTCGGCCGCGCGCTCGATGTACGTGTCGACTCGAATCTCTCCGAGGCGATGACAAAGGCCCGCGCAATGGAGCGCGGCGGCGTGGGGTGGTATCCGCATTCCGGCTTTATCCACATCGATACCGGACCGGTGCGGAATTGGACGCTCGACGAACGCGGGCTCGACGGCCTCCTGGTGTTTGATGGCCAGCGCCTGCGGATGGTGGGCAGAGGAGACGGGAATAATCGGATGCTGCTCGGCGGCGGTGCATGGCAGCCTCTGACGGTGACCGAGCGGCTCGGGCTACAGCGCCAGCTCGCCCGCGCGGAATTCCTCGCCCGCACCAGAACTCTGCACCTCAACCCGTGACGGCGACGCCGATCAGTTTGCCGACACCGAAGGTCACGCCGGCGGCGGCGAAGCCGATCAGCAATTGGCGCAGCCCGCAGAACCACACCCCGAGCCCGGTGAACAAGGTTGTGCCGGCGCCGATCAGGAACAGCGCCAACCCGCTCGCCGCCAGGCTGGCGATCACCGCCGGTAATCCCGCCAGCACAAAATAGGGGGCGACCGGAAAGATCGCGCCGATGGCGAACAGCAGGAAGGAGGTGCCGGCGGCCGCCCAGGCCGAGCCGCCGAGCTCATCGGGGTCGATCCCGAGCTCCTCGCGCACCAACGTGTCGAGGGCGGTTTCCTTGTTGGCGATCAGTTGCTGCGCCAGCGCTTTGGCCTGGTCCTCGGGAAGCCCCTTGGCCTGATAGATCAGCGCCAGCTCTTCCTCTTCCTCCTCGGGCACCTGCTCGAGCTCGTCGGCCTCGGTCTTGATTTGCCGCTGATAGGATTCGCGGGTCGTGCTGACCGAGAGCCATTCTCCCAAAGCCATCGAGCACGCGCCGGCCAACAGACCCGCAAGACCGGTCACCAGG
>VAZT01000302.1 GCA_005884825.1 Alphaproteobacteria bacterium | reverse complement strand
GACGACCTTGACCAGCGACTTTTTCGCTGTCTCCATGTCGAGAGCCGACCCCAGCACCTCGGCTGTCAAGTCGAGATAGACCCCGCCCGGGCGCCCCGACACCGCGGCGCGGATCGCCCGCGCAATGCCGATGCCGATGTCTTGCGGGCGGTTGACCCGGTAGGCCGCCTTGGCATAGGGCCGCGCGGCGGCAAGCTGGTCCATCTCTTCGTAATCGCCCTGCTCGAGATCGACGATCGCCCGGTCGCTCGACCCGCTGATCATGATCATCGGGAAGCAATTGGTCGTGGCGTTGGCCAAAGCGACCAGCCCGTTCAGAAAGCCGGGGGCGGAGACCGTCATGCAGATGCCCGGCTTCTGGGTCAAATACCCGGCGATCGCCGCCGCGTTCCCGGCCGACTGCTCGTGCCGGAAGCCGAAGTAGCGGATGCCCTGCGCCTGCGCCAAGCGCAGCAGATCCGTGATCGGGATGCCCGCCACCCCATAGATCGTATCGACCCCGTTCAGCTTGAGGGCCTCCACCACCAGATGAAAGCCGTCCGTCATCTCCGCTGACATTTCCTCTGCGCTCATGTTTGTTCCCCGTTCAGAGACTGGAGCAGGGTCTAATGAGAGTGGGCCCTAACCGTCAACCGAGGCGATTCGCTCGAATGATCGGCGCCTGTCGAGTTTTCCGTCCTGTAACACCAATTTCACAGCGGCGAGACGATCTGCAAGCGGGCGCCGACAGCCCGCGGGACCCCTAAAGCTGTACCCAGCCTACAACGCGGAAAAGCTCCTTTGAGGTCTCGGTTGGCGAGGCGCCTCAGGATGAGGCATTTTGCTTAATGTGTTTGACAAATGTCCTCATGCTGATGAGGAGCGACCCGGCACCGCCGAGGCGCGTCTCGAAGCACGCGCGGCACCGAATGCAGCGCATTCTCGACCAGCCTCTACATGCTTCCCCCTACGCCTTCCGACGGTCGTAAAATCGCCAGCTTGGGATGGCATGATGCCGTTGGAAAGATTGGTCAGAGCGGAGGCGCCGAATCGGGAGTGGCCTACGCTGGCACGCATGTCAGGCGTCAGGTTTACAACTCAAGGACGAGTATGCTGTAGATCCGCTGCAGATACAGCGCGGGCTCTTTCCTGATGCAATTTGCGGTTGTGGTTTAATGAGAGTAAAAGCCTTAGCGATCGTTGCATCGCTGTTGGTGACGGTATTTGGCTCGGCTGCTGCCGAAACATCGCAAAAGACAAACACTCTGGCGCCCGGGGTTCTGCGTATCGGCGCTTATTTCATCAATCCACCTTTCGAATTCCTCGCGAAAGGTAAAAAAGTCGGTTTCGAGGTCGATCTAATGAAGGAGATTGCCCGTCGGCTGCGGCTGCGGCCAGCATTCGTCAATACCCAATGGGAGGTGATCCTGCAACAGATGCAGGACGGGCGTTACGACTGCATTGTTGGCACCATCACCATCACAGCGGAGCGACAGCAGAACCTGGCCTGGTCCGATCCTTATATGACGACGACGCTGAGCCTCGTCGTCGACAGCGCCAGGATGCCGCAAATTCACGGCCTCGCCGATTTTAAAGACGCCACGGTCGGGGTCCAGGCGGCGACCACCGACTACGACGTGGCTGTGGCGATGCAGCAGCACGGCGAGATCAAAGGCGTGCAGGTGTACCCGTTCGATCGGATTGCCGATGCGATGACCGACCTCGCCGCCGGGCGTATCACCGCCGTGATGAAGGTCTACCCGGTCGCGGCGTGGTTGGCGCGCCGGACCCCCGGCCTGCGTATCGCGGTTCAGATCCCGCACGATCCGCAGCCCTTGGGGATCGGCTTCGCCAAGAACAACCCCGGTCTCGTGGTCGCGGTCAACAGCGCACTGGCGGAAATGAAACAAGATGGCGCCTTTGCGCGCCTGGGGAGAAAGTGGGCGGTTCCCTGAATGCAATGTTCAATACACGCGCTCCGCGGGCGGGAAGGCCTGCACCTCGTTCGACAATGTATGGAGGTGCACCGGACGGTTGCCGAGACGCACTCCGCCGTCGCCATTCTGCCAAGCGAGGGTATGTTTGAGCCAGCTCCGGTCGTCGCGCCCGGGATAGTCCTCGCGGGCATGGGCGCCGCGGCTTTCGGTCCGGTAGAGCGCGGAATGGAGGATGACGGCTGCTTGGCCGATCAGGTTGTCGAGTTCGAGCGCCTCGACGAGGTCGGTGTTCCAGATCAGTGAGCGGTCGGTGACGGCGAGATCGATCAACGTGTCGGTGACCGCCTTCATCGCGCGCAGCCCTTGTTCGAGAACATGGGCAGTGCGAAACACGGAACAGTGGTCCTGCATGGCCCGTTGCATCGCGACGCGGATTTCACCGGTTTTCAGCCGTCCTTTTGCATGACGCACCCGGTCGAACCTGACGATTGCCGGGTCTGTGGCCGACGGTCCAAGGAACCCGTGCGGGGCTCCAGGCTCGACGATCTCGGCGGCGCGCCGCGCGGCGGCCCGGCCGAACACGACCAGGTCGAGGAGCGAGTTCGTGCCGAGCCGGTTGGCGCCGTGCACCGATACGCAGGCCGCCTCGCCGATCGCCATCAGCCCAGGCACGACGCGCTCTGGATCATCGCCTGTCGGGTTTAGTACCTCGCCATGAAAATTGGTCGGAATGCCGCCCATGTTGTAATCGAGGTGCTCGAGATGTAAGAGAATGTGGTCGCTTTGCGGCCCGCAACCGCGGCCTTCGCGGATCTCGATCGCCATGGCGCGGGCGACCACGTCGCGCGAGGCGAGATCCTTGGTGGCCGGCGCATAGCGCTCCATGAAGCGCTCGCCTTCGCCATTTGTCAGATAGCCGCCTTCGCCGCGCGAACCCTCGGTGATCAGGCAGCCGGCGCCGTAAATGCCGGTCGGATGAAACTGGATGAATTCCATGTCCTGCAACGGCAATCCGGCTCGCAGCGCCATCGCATAGCCGTCGCCGGTGCAGATATGTGCCTGGGTCGTCGAAAAATAGGCGCGGCCGCCGCCGCCCGTCGCCAATACGACGATCTGTGCCCGGAACAGGTGCAAAGTGCCGTCTTCCAGCCGCCACGCGAGGACGCCGCGGCATTGGCCCTCGTCGATGATGAGATCGAGGACGATGTACTCGATGAAGAACTCGGCGTTGTGCTTCAGGCACTGCTGATAGAGGGTGTGGAGCATCGCATGACCGGTCCGGTACCGCTTCCATTGCATTGCGGCACATGAACTCGATCGCGTCCTGGTCGCCGAGCCAGTCGGACCCCTTGACGGTGTCGTACATGTGCCAACGCCAGTCGTCCTCGCCCATATTGCCGAGCGCCGCGCCGATGCCGCCTTGCGCCGCGACGGTATGGCTGCGGGTCGGGAAGACCTTGGTTATACAGGCAGTCTTGAGCCCCGCAATGGTCATTCCCAATGCCGTCCGCAGACCGGCGCCGCCTCCCCCGACAACCACGACATCGTAGGTGTGATGCTCGATCGGATAGGCGGTGCCCATGGTTCCCTCGCCTTCGTGTTTGCCGAAATCTGAGATCGACCCTGAATTGACACAATAGGCATTTGGCATAACCTTGCTTCGTCAAATCCGAAGGCTGTCCCGATGCGTTTTGATCTGAGCGATTTGCGGCTGTTTCTCAGTGTGGTCGAAGCGGGCAGCATCACGCACGGCGCCGAGCGCATGCACTTGGCCATCGCCGCGGCGAGCACGCGCATCCGCAACATGGAGGCGGCGCTCGGGACTCCGCTGCTGCACCGCGAGCGCCAGGGTGTGCAGCCGACGCCGGCGGGCCGCACCCTCGTTCATCACGCGCGCATGCTGTTGCAGCAGGCGGAGCGCATGCACAGCGAGCTCGCGCAATATGCCGAGGGCATCAAGGGACAGGTTCGTCTGTTGTCGAATACCAATGCGCTGACCGAGTTCCTGCCCGAACCGCTCAGCGATTTCCTCGCTTCCCACCCGCAGGTGAACATCGATCTGGAGGAGCGGCTCAGTGACGAGATCGTCGCCGCCGTAGCCGACGGCGCCGCGGATATCGGGATCGTCGCCGCCACCGTGGAGGTCGCCGGTCTCGAGACCCTGCCGTTTCGCACCGACCGCTTCGTGCTGGTCGTCGCGCCGAAACACCCGTTGGCAACAGTCGAGCATATTGCCTTTGCCGAAGTGCTCGATTTCGATTTTGTCGGCCTCGACCGAACGAGCGCCTTACAGCGTTTCCTTTCCGAAAAGGCCGAGCGGATCGGCCGCCGCCTCAAATTGCGCGTCCAATTGCGCAGCTTCGACGCGGTATGCCGATTTGTCGAATGCAATGTCGGAATCGGCATCGTCCCGGCGACCACCGCCGAGCGCCACGCCAAGACGATGTCGATCCGCCGGATCGATCTGGCGGATGACTGGGCCCTTCGCAACCTGACGATCTGCGTTCGCCGAGAGGCCGATCTGCCGATCTACGCCCGCGACCTCGTCCGCCACTTGTCCGCGTCCCAATCCTCTCCGGCGCAAGCGAAATTGCGATGAGCCGACCTCACGCACAGATTCACACGCCGGCCGCGAAACGGCGCGCCGATCAGCTCCTCGTCGAGCGGGGCCTTGCTGAAAGCCGGGCCAAGGCCCAGGCGCTGATCCTCGCCGGTGTCGTCAGCTGCGCGGGGCGGCGCATCGACAAGCCGGGTGAGCAACTCGCGGCGGATACGGTGCTTGCCGTCGAGGGGAATGACCATCCCTGGGTGTCGCGCGGGGGCCTCAAGCTCGCTCACGCGCTCGACCATTTCCGGATCGCTGTCGATGGCAAGACGGCTCTGGACATCGGCGCCTCGACCGGCGGTTTTACCGACGTGCTGTTGTCGCGCGGGGCTGTGCGCGTCTGCGCCGTCGATGTCGGATACGGCCAACTAGCCTGGAAACTGCGGCAGGATCCGCGCGTAATTGTTTACGAGCGGGTGAACGCCCGCCACCTGACCCGGGCCCATGTTGCCGAGCCGGTCGACATGATTACCTGTGATGCAAGTTTCATCGGCCTCGCGACATTATTGCCGGCGTCGCTCGCCCTCGCCGCTGAAGAGGCCGAGCTCGTGGCCCTCGTCAAACCGCAATTCGAGGCCGGCCGCGAGCATGTCGGCAAAGGCGGCGTGGTGCGCGATCCCGCAGTGCATCACGCGGTTTGCGAGCGCGCCGCCGCCTGGGTTGCGGCGCAGCCGGGCTGGACGGTGGTTGGTGTCGTCGAGAGCCCGGTCCTCGGCCCGCAAGGCAACCGGGAATTCCTGCTCTACGCCCGCCGCGGCGGCGATGAGCACCCGCTTGATCGGAACATACCATGAACCCATATGCCGACCGTATTGCCCTGGGCCCCCGCTGATGCCGGAATCGGTGCCACGCGCCTGCACTCGCCTGTTGTCACCTGTTTCCCAGGCTAGGAATCGAGGGATCTCAATAACTTGGTCCTGATCCGTTTTTACCTCGCGCGCGGGACGCGCGAGCGCTTCGCACTGCAGCGCCGATCGCCGTTTTGACAATCCGGAAGGCCGATATGCTGAGGAGAGGCGATGACGGAAGCACCGACCCGGTTTGCCGGCTTCCGGCCGGCCGCGTTCGCGTTCTTCAGCGAACTGCGCGACAACAACGACCCGGCCTGGTTCAAGCCGCGCAAGGCGGTCTACGAGGCCGAAGTTCTGGCGCCTTTCCGCGAGCTGATCGCTGCGGTGGGCGCGGCATTGCACGAAGCAGGGTTGCCGCTGGTCGGCGATCCCAGGCACGGCATCTTCCGCATCTATCGCGACGTGCGTTTCTCGCCCGACAAGCGGCTGTACAAGACCCATGCCGGGGCAGTGCTGACGCGTTCCGGCCGCAAACGCGATCCGGGCCTTCTCTATCTCCACGTCGCGCCGGCGGAATCGATGGTGGCGGCGGGGTTCTGGCACCCGGAGCCTGACCTCTTGCTGCGGTTGCGGCGGGCCATTCTCGACGATCCCGAAGCGTTCCTCGCGGTCGTCGACGGCTTGGCCGCTGCGGGCAGCCCGCTCTCCAGCGACGAGCGGTTGAGCCGGCCGCCGCGCGGGTTCGAGGCGGCGAAGGGCACCAAAGTGGCCGGATATGTCGGCTGGAAATCGTTTACCGCACACGCGGCGCTGAGCGACTATGACATGCAGTCGCCGGCCTTGGTCGACCGCATCCTCGACTTTGCGCGCACAGCCCTGCCGCTGCTCGAATGGGGCTGGTCGGTCGTCGACGGGGAAGCGCCGGCGACTATGACGATCCGTGGCCCGGCCCGGCCGCTGCCGAAACCCGACTTCTGAGAACCTCGAACAAATTTCGCGTACTGTGAGAAGCCGCGGCGGAGAGAGGCTTATGCAAGTCGTCGACGATCGTACCGGCGCGCGCGCTTTCCAGGTCATGGTGGAAATGCGCGACGGAACCCGGCTCAATACCTTCGTCTTCTTGCCGGGGAGTGGGGGACCGCGCTGGCCGGTCATCCTACATCGCACGCCCTACGGCATCACCGCGGCCGATGCGCGCGACAAGACGGACTGCACGCGGGCATGGCTGCCGAGTGTGGAGGAACCTCTGCGCGGTTCGATCCTGCGGGGGTGACGCAATATCGTCGGGCATGCTACGCGGCGGTCTACCAGGACACCCGCGGCCGGCACGGGTCGAAGGTGATCCGCGATTGCTGAATCGCTACGATGTAATTTTGCTCGATCTGATCAAGCACCCGGAAGCCAAGCAACAACCCGCCCGCCGTTTTGCCGACTGGCTTGTCTCGCCCGAGGGTCAAGCCGCGATCGACGCCTATAAAACCAATGGCGAGCAGTTGTTCCACCCCTCGGCCGACGCGCCGAAATAAGCTCGTCGGCTTGATCGAGCTTACGGCCGATGCTGCGCTTCTGTCGAAAATGCATAATTCGCTGGCCGCAGCGGTCCGAGCTTGACGCGGACTGCCCACCACCTTCAAGTGCTGGGAAGGCAGCTCTCGCCGTCGGAAAGCTCCGAGTGAAAATTTGCCGGGACGCCACGATGATGTCGAAAAACTCGAGGGGGCGGTGATCGCCATTTCTGCGCGGTTAGCCGCGCGCCGGGTGCATTACGCCTGGGTCATTATCGCCCTGACCTTTGTCGTAATCGTGGTCACTGCTGGCGTGCGGGCGACCCCGGGCGTGCTGATCGTGCCGTTCGAAAATGAGTTCCACTGGTCGCGTGCCACGATATCCTTCGCGATCGGTGTCAACCTGCTGGTCTACGGCTTGGTCGGGCCGTTCGCCGCGGC
>VAZT01000301.1 GCA_005884825.1 Alphaproteobacteria bacterium | reverse complement strand
CAAGAGTTTGCGCCACATCGCCCGCACCGGGCGCCATATCGTGGAGCGAACCATTTCGGCGGCAAGCGTCCGTCTGGGATCCTGGCGAAGACTCGCCATACCGTGCCGGCGGAAATCGGTTACCCAGACCTCGACAATCCGCCTCGGCACGCCAAAAGCGGCGGCAACTTCGACGCTCGTCCAACCATCGACGAGGACGCGCTGGACGATCTGGCCTCGTTGAGCAACGCTGATCGTTCGGCGTCGTAATTCAGTGTTCTTCATGACCCGCCAACGCGCGGACGGGTCCGAGAATTCCCGAAGTATCAACCAGTAACGTCGACGACGATCCGCCCGCGGGTCTCACCCCGGAGGATCTTGGGCGCCAACCCGGGCAGCGCAGAAAACGGCACGGTCTCGGTCATCCGGTCGAGCCTGTCGAGCGGCAAGTCGCGCACCAGTCGCTGCCACGCTTCGATCCGCTCGTCGCGAGGGCACATGACCGAGTCGATGCCGAGCAGGTTGACCCCGCGCAACAGAAACGGGAGGACCGTCGCTGACAGGTCGCTCCCACCGGCGAGACCGCAGGCGGCGACGCTGGCGCGGTTTTTGAGCTGGGTCAGGATCGTCGCCAGGGTAGTGCCGCCAACGGCATCGATCGCGCCGGCCCAGCGCTCGGTGTCGAGCGGACGCGACGGCTTCGCCGCGAGTGTTGCGCGATCGATAAGATCGGCCGCGCCGAGCTCGGCCAGGTAGTCGCGCTGCTCGGGTCGGCCCGTCGACGCGACAACCCGGTGCCCGAGCCGGAAAAGAAGCGCCACCGCGACACTGCCGAGCCCGCCGGCGGCGCCGGTAACCAGCACATCGCCCGCGCCGGGTTTGAGCCCGTGCCGCTCCAAAGCAATGGCCGCCAGCATTGCGGTGAATCCGGCGGTGCCGATCGCCATCGCCTGGCGGGCGCTGAGCCCTTCCGGCCGGTGCACCAGATAGGAGGCCCGAACCCGCGCCTTCTCGGCGTAACCGCCCCATTGCGTCTCGCCGACCCGCCAGCCGGTCAGGATTACCGGATCGCCCGGCTTGAACTGCGGCGAATCTGAGCGCTCGACGGTGCCGGCGAAATCGATGCCGGGAACATGCGGGTAATTGCGCACCAGCCGGCCGATCCCCTGCAGGATCATCCCGTCCTTGTAATTGAGCGTCGAGCACTCGACCGCGACCGTGACCTCACCGGGCGGCAACCGCGTTTCGTCGACTGCCTCGATGCTCGGCGCCACCTTGCCGCCCTCCTCGTGCAATACCAGCGCGCGGAAAGTGCCCATTCTTTGCCTCCTCCACTCACCGACCCAACTCGCGACGGTTCACTCCTTCCGGCTCGAACAACATCACAAACTTGTGCCGCTGCAAAGATGATCGACTTCTCCGACCACGGCATCCCCGCCCTCCCCAACGTGCCAAAAATGCCGATAGGATGCGTCCACCATGTCCCCGAACACCCGCCCACTATCTCCCCGGTCCATATACCGGCCGGCGGGGGGAGAGCGTAACAACCCAAACCATATCCAGAGCTCCACTTGAGCGTACCATCGCTGCCGCGCCTGCTGAACGGGCGGCTGCCGTTTTTTTATGGCTGGGTCATCCTCGGCTGCCTGTGCTGCGCCGGCTTTTCGCGGCAGGGGCCGGCGGTCGCCACGTTGTCGATCTTTGTCGAACCGCTGACCCGCGAATTCGGCTGGTCGCGTGCCGCCCTCTCGGGGGCAGTGTCGTTGGGTGGCGTGCTCGCGGCGCTGACCTCGCCTCTGATCGGTCCGCTCGTCGACCGGTACGGTTCGCGCGCCGCACTGTCCCTCGCGGTGCTCGTCACTGCAGCCGCCATGATGCTGCTGTCGCTGACCCAGTCGCTGCTCGTATTTTATCTGCTGTTCTGCGTCGCCCGGATGGTTTGGGCCGGGCCGTTCGAGCTCGCGATCTATGGCGCCCTGAACAATTGGTTCGTCTCCGGCCGCGCCTTGGCCACCTCGATCGCCACGGTGGCGCAGATGGCCGGTCTCGTCGCAATGCCGCTGATCGCGCAGCTGGCGATGCAGCACAGCGGCTGGCGCTTCGGCTGGCTGGCGATCGGATCGCTGACCCTGGTGGCCGGTTTTCTGCCGGTCTGGCTCTTTATGGTGCGCCGGCCGGAGGATCTCGGACTGGTCCCCGACCCGCAACCCGCCGCCGGCGCCCCCCATCGGCCGCAGCTGTCGGAGCCGAGTTTCTCGCGCAGAGAAGCAATCGGCACCGCCGCATTCTGGCTTTTGCTGCTGTACACCGTGCTGGTCTATCCGGTGCAGGCCGGCGTGAGCCTGCACCAGGCGGCGCATCTGATCGAGCGCGGCGTCGCGCCGACAGTGGCCGCGGCAATCGTCAGCACCTTCTCGCTGATGTCGGCGGTCGCGAGCCTGGCCTGCGGTTTCCTGCCGCGTTGGTTACCGATCCGCTATCCGATGGCGCTCATCGGCGTGTTCCTGACCCTTGCCACATTGCTGATGGTCGGAATAGCGTCGGCTGGCGAGGGGTATGTCGCCGCCTCCCTGTTCGGCCTTGGCATCGGCGGCCTGCTGACATTATTGCCGATTGCCTGGGCCGACTATTTCGGCCGCGCCAACTTTGCGGCGATCCGCAGTGTCGCGCTGTCGGCGCAAGTGTTGGCGCAGGCGGCAGGCCCCCTGCTATCCGGCGCGCTGCACGACTGGACCGGCAATTACAAATTGTCGCTGCAGTGCTTCGCCGTCCTCTCGGGGCTCAGTATCTTGGCGGCGCTGATGGCGCGCCGGCCGAAATAACCCTGCCGAGGGAGGGACCAAAGGCGAGGCGAAGCAACACGCTCGCGCCTGCTGTTGCAAACGCGGGCAGATGGACTACCTTCATTCGATTGGCTCGGGAGGCATGGCATGGAGCGTGGGCACCACATCGACATCCGCAACATCGCCTATTTCCACCATGTCTACGACAGCGAACAACCGGACATGCGGCGGCTCTATGAGCAAGCCAAGATCGATCAGTGGAACGCCGCGACCGATATCGACTGGGAGCAGCCGCTCGACGGCGACGGCGGCCTGATCGCCGACGATCTGGTCGACATTCACGGGACGAAATTCTGGGACCGCCTGTCCGAGGCGCAGCGGGTAGAGCTCAATCGCGGCACAACGAGGTGCTGCACCGCTATGTGACTTTGCGGCTCGATGGCGAGACCTACCCGCTCGCCGGCAACGTCAGGGAAATCTTCGACACATTGCTCGGCACCTCGGCCTGGTACCTGAAGACGATCGGCCTGCAGCTCGTCGCCGAAACCTTCGCCGTGTCGCTGTTCCGCATGCTCGCCGAGTCGTCGAAGGACGCGATCCTGCGCCAGGTATGCCGGCGGATCCTGCAGGACGAAGCGCGCCATATGGGCTTTGGCATGTTGTCATTGCCGGCAGTCGTCGCCGAGGCGTCATCCGCGGAGCGGCGCGAGATGGAAGACTTCGCGGTGTGGGCATTGAACCGCACCCTGCGAGGGATATTCCCGCTCGCCGCCTATGAGGATATGGGGTTCGACCGGGGCGACATCGAAGAAATCAAGCACCTTCGCCGCGAACGCGCCGCCGGCGGCGACGAGACCGCGTTCCGCAAATATTTCCGCCGCGACCTGCACGCCGGCCTCGTCCGCAACCTGCGCAAGGTCGGGGTGCTTACGCCGCGCATCGAGCCCGACATCGCCGCGCTCGGCATCTCGCTCGCCGCTTAAAACCTGCTCGGCTTGCCAATTTCAGGAGCGTCGTGTATCTGCGAGGCTCAGTGCTGCCGTAGCTCAGTGGTAGAGCACTCCCTTGGTAAGGGAGAGGTCGAAAGTTCAATCCTTTCCGGCAGCACCAACAAAATCGCATTGGGCGATCGGCCCGGGCGCATCGCGCGATGGCTGAGCCGATGCTAGCCACAGTGAGGCGGTGAGGCGATGAAAATTCTCTGCGCCTCACCGTCTCATTGTGAATTTCTCGCCGCCCCGGCGAGGGGTGCGCCGGCGATATTACGCCCGTTCAGGTTGCATCAACGGTTTCCTGTGCAAACTCCCGCCTCCTCTTCCCCCCGGAGGCTCAAATGCGTTTCATCCCGCACATCCTCGCGGCCTTCATGGTTTTGGCTGCCGTATCGGCACAGGCAGCCCCGAACCCAAACCCGGAAAACTGGCTCCCGCTCGGTTCCCCCCTGTCTTTCGGGCTGGGCGACCAAGGCTGCGAGATGGGCTGGCACCAGGCCCTCTGGCGCGACTGGCGAGGCGATTGGTGGTGGGGTCCGTGCGTGCCCAATAGATGACCTGGTTCCGCTCGGCAGACGCCTCAATGGTTTGGGCGCTCGAAGTCGCACGGATCTGCCTCACCATCTTCGGCGGCGTGGCGGCGGGCTGGGCGGTTGGGTTCGGGATGGGGTACCGCAGAGGCGTCAACGACGCGATTGCGCACGACGTCGCCTGCGCCGAGCAGCGGGTCAATGCTGAGTAGATTTTCGCCGGCAACACCATGTTATTATTATTGCTGCAGCAGCCCGGCGATCGCCCCGCTCGTGCAGGTTGCGATCGTGCCGGAAACGATCGATCGCAAGCCCAGTTCGGTGATCTCTCGGCGGCGCTCCGGCACCATCGCGCCGAGCCCGCCGACCAGGATACCGAGCGAGCCAAAATTCGCGAAACCGCAGAGCGCATAGGTGATAATGAGCCTTGCTCGCGGGCCGAGCGCCTCTCCCGGCAGTTTCGCCAGATCAAGATAGGCGACAAACTCGTTGAGCACCGTTTTGGTGCCCATCAGCGCCGCCGCTTCGCCGCTCTCGGCCCAGGGCACGCCGATCAGCCACATCACCG
>VAZT01000300.1 GCA_005884825.1 Alphaproteobacteria bacterium | reverse complement strand
CTCGCGCCATCTCCCGCCGGCAAGCCGGCATCGCAAAATCGTCCGGACGGCGCAGAATGGTCGGCAACGGAAATTCTCTGACCTCGTCGGCTGCCCGGCGGATCTCGTCGAGACAGGCGGCCGAGAGCTCGACCCGGTAGTCCTCAGGGTGGACGTCGCGGCGCGTCCAGACGCTCGGCCCCTCGATGGGCATGTCGATTGGCGTCATTTCAGTCATCCGTGTTTGTGGATGGGGTCGATCCAGCGTACCTCCTGCGGGCGCTCGACCGGCTCGATGTCGAGGTTGACGACGACCGCCTCGTTGTCGCTGCGTACCAATACGCATTCGAGTGTCTCGTCGGTCGAGGCGTTGATCTCCTGGTGCGGCACATAGGGCGGCACAAAGATGAAATCGCCGGGGCCCGCTTCGGCGACGTATTCGAGATGCTCGCCCCAGCGCATCCGCGCCCGGCCCTTCAGGACATAGATCACGCTCTCGAGATGGCCATGGTGATGCGCGCCGGTCTTGGCGTTTGGGTGGATCTTGACCGTGCCGGCCCAGATCTTTTGCGCCCCAACGCGGGCGAGATTGATCGCGGCGGCGCGGTCCATGCCGGGTGTCTGTGCGGTGTTGGGGTCGAGCTGGTCGCCCGGGATCACCTTGACGCCGTGCGTCTTCCAATCGATCGGCTCGTGCCGGTGCTGCCCGCCCATTTCGTTCACCCCGTCGCTTTGGGTCCCAACCTGATATGGTCCCTTCGTAGCGGAAAAGGAGTTTGCGATGAAGCTCGCCGTGCCCGACCTGATCTCGAACTCCTATTTCCCGGCCGTAGCCGCGGTCGCGCTCGGGTTCTTCGAGCGGGAGGGGCTCGACGTCTCGCTGGACCTGATCTTCCCGGTCGACGAGGCCTATCGCGCAATGCGCAACGGCCGGGTCGATTTCGTGGCCGGCTCGGCGCATTCGGCGCTCGCCGCCTTTCCCGAGTGGCACGGCGCAAAATTGCTCTGCGCGCAGGCGCAGGGGATGTACTGGTTTCTCGTGATGCGGGCCGATCTCGGCACCGCGCGCGGCGACATTGACGCGGTGCGTGGCCGCCGCATCGGCGCCGCGCCTTGGGTCGAGATGGGTCTGCGGCGCCTCCTGATCGAGGCCGGGATTGACCTCGCGCGCGACGACGTGACGATCGCTCCGGTGCCGGGCGCGTCGGGCACCACAGTCAATTTCGGCCTGACCGCCGCCAAGGCCCTCGAAGACGGCAAGATCGACGGGTTCTGGGCGAACGGCATGGGAACCGAAGTCGCGGTGCGCCGCGGCGTCGGCACGGTTGTGCTCGACGTGCGCCGCGGCGACGGGCCGAAGCCCTGCTTCAATTACACGATGGCTTCGGTCGCGGCGACCGATCGGCTGATCGACGGCTCTCCGGAAGTCGCGGCCGCCGCAATCCGCGCGATCGTCAACACCCAGGCAGCGCTCAGAGCCAACTTGGACCGCGCGACCGAGGTCGGCCGTAAGCTTTTCCCGCGCGCCGAGGCGGCGCTGATCGCCGAGCTGATCCGCCGCGATCTGCCGTTCTACGACGCCGCGATCTCCTCGGAGTTTGTCGCCGGCATGACCAATTCGCCCGCGACCTCGGCATCCTCCATGGCGAGGTTCCCTATCAGCGGGTCGTCGCAGCCCGTTTCGCGCCGCTGTGGCATGGTTAAACCAAATGCTCCAGCAGCGGCACGAGCCAATGGGCGCCGGCCCTTGCTGAAAACGTAATAGCCGCGACAATTACCGTGCGCGCGATCAGCACAAGGGCGAGAGCCGCCAACCCCCGCCAGCCGGTTCCTCGAAGGTGGGTTCTCGCGAGCCGAAAATCATAGTCGGTGACCACGGTTGTCCCCTCCGCACGAACTCCCGTTTCCGTGTTCGCATTATGTTCTTAACCGCCAAAATGTCAATTAATATTTTATTGATAACTAGCGGAGCTCGCTCGAGACCACCGCGAGAGGGTTCGACCAGTCCCGCCGGGGGCTGCCGGAACAACCGCGCGGTCGGCGATGCTTGGCGTGCCGAAGGAAAAAGTGCGGGTTATCGCCCGCGATGTCGGCGGCAATTTCGGCACTTGGAACTCGTCCTACCCGGAATTCGCGCTCGTCGCCTGGGCAGCGCCGGCTGGGCCGTCCGGTTAAATGGACCGGCGAGCGGCACGACGCGTTTCTCAGCGACCATCAGGCCCGCGATCTCAGGTCGAGCCTGAGCTCGCCCTTGATGCGAAGGGCAACTTTCTTGCATTACGGGCCGCATCCTTCGTGCCATTGACCAAGGGCACCGAGGCCGAGGCGCGCGGCATCGGGCTTGGCGCGTACGTCGAATTACAGAGCGGCGCCGCAGGAACGCGCCGAGGTTACGGTGCGCCCGGAAGGTATCGACGAGATGGTCATCGGCACCTTGTCGAGCGGCCAGGGCCACGAGACGAGCTTTGCGCAGCGCTCGACGAATGGCTCGGCATGCGGCCCGACTGCGTGCGACTCGTCACCGGCGACACCCGACCGCGTGGCGATCGGCGCCGGCTCGCATTCGGGACGCTCGCTGCGCCTCGCCAGCCTAACTGCTCACCAAGCCTCGGATGAAATCATCGAAAAGGGCCGCCGCATCGCGTCGCATCTGCTCGAGGCCGCCGAAGCCGGGATCGATTTCGCCGACGGGTATTTCACCGTCGCCGGCACCGACCGCTCGCTCGACCTGTTCGCCGTCGCGGTGGCGGCGCGGGATGACGCAAGTCTGCCCGCGGAGCTGCGCGGCCCGCTCGCCGGCATCGGCGAGGTCACGAGCCAGGTCGCCTCGTTCCCACACGGCTTTCATGTCAGCGAAGTGGAGATCGACCCGGACACCGGGGCCGTCGAGATCGTCCGCTACACCGCCGTTGACGACGTCGGCCGCACCGTCAACCCGATGGTCCTGCACGGCCAGACCCATGGTGGGCAGACCCATGGTGGGCAGACCCATGGTGGGATCGCGCAGGGCGCCGGCCAGGCGCTGTTGGAGCAATGCGTCTATGATGCCGGCAGCGGCCAACTCCTGTCGGGGTCGTTCATGGATTATGCAATGCCGCGAGCCGCCGACCTGCCATTCTTTGCGACGGCGATCAGCGAAGTCCCGTCAACGACCCACCCGTTGGGGCTTCGCGGCGGCGGCGAAGGCGGCATTACCCCGGCCCTCGGCGCTATCGTCAATGCCATCGTCGACGCGCTGGCAGATCTCGGCGTCACCCACCTGGAGATGCACGTCACACCCGAGCGCGTGTGGCGCGCCATCCGCACCAAGCCCGGTGAATGACCACGTTCTTCACCAGCGACACCCATTTCGGGCATGGCGGCGCTTTGGGACTCTACCGGCGGCCGTTCTCCTCGGTCGCTGCAATGAACGAGGGGATGGTCGAGCGCTGGAACGAGACGGTCGGACCGGATGATGTGGTTTGGCACCTCGGCGATTTCGCTATCCGCCAGAAGCCGGAAATGGTCGCGGAAATTCTCGCCCGGCTGCGCGGCCGCAAGCACCTCGTGACGGGCAACAACGACCCGCCGGGGACGACGGAGCTCGACGGCTGGGAAAGCGTGCAGCCCTACGCCGAGATCACGGTGGACGGCGTCTCACTTGTGCTGTGCCATTATCCGTTTCGGTCGTGGCGCGGCATGGACAAGGGCTGGGTCAACCTGCACGGCCA
>VAZT01000269.1 GCA_005884825.1 Alphaproteobacteria bacterium | reverse complement strand
GGTAAAGGAAACATCGTCGACGGCGATCAGCGGGCCGAACGATTTGACGAGGTGTCGGATCTCCAGCATACCAGCGCGTTCCCCGAAGGCGGCCTGCTCGTGCCTCCCCGCGGCGCGCCCCGATAAAGAAATAAGGCTCCCGTGACAAGAGGTTTCTTAATCCGGCGCTGCCGCCCCCAGATTTCTCGATGATCCGGCAACTGCGGCTTTCTTCTGGTCTGGTGATGCTCGCCTATGTGACGATGCATCTCCTCAATCATGCCGTCGGCCTGATCTCCCTCAAGGCGATGGAAGACGTGCTGTGGTACATCTTCCGCATCTGGGCGAACCGCCCCGGGCAGGTGCTGCTCTACGGCAGCTTCCTCGTCCATTACGGGCTGGCGCTGTGGGCATTGTGGCAGCGGCGAAGCCTGCGGCTGCGCCCGTCCGAGCTTAGCCAGATCATCCTCGGATTTGCCATTCCGATCCTGCTCGCGCGCCATGTCGTCGGCACGCGAATCGCCGACAACTTCTTCCATACCGACACCGGCTATTACGCTTACCTGCTCTGGCTCTATTTCGTCCGCGTTCCCGAGTACGGCTACTTGCAGATGCTGGTTCTGGTCGTCGCCTGGGCGCATGCGATGATCGGCCTACATTTCTGGCTCCGCGTCAGACCCTGGTATGCCCGGCTACAATCCGCGGCTCTCGTCGTCGCCGTGCTCGTCCCAGTTCTCTCCTTGCTCGGCGTGATCGAAGCCGGTCGCCAGGTGATGGCTCTCGCCGTCGATCCGAATTGGACGCGAGAAGCATTCGCCCGCATGACCCTCCCGTCACCGGAGACCCGCCAAGCCCTGGAAGCGATCGTCGATGGCTTCAGCTGGTTTTTCGGCGGCGTCGTCGCCGCGGTACTGCTGGCGCGGATCGCGCGCCGGGCGTGCGGGTGCGCGGCGAGGTTCACGCCATCGATCCCCCGTCAGCCAATGAAATGCGCGTGCTGCGCCGCATCGGTGCGCGGCCCAACATTCGCCTCGCCTGCATGCTGCGCCCGCGCGGCGAGGTGGAAGTGACCCCCCTTTTGCCGCCGCTGGCGATGGCCGCCGACGGACGGAGCCGGGTCGATTTCGTGCAGGGTAGCGAGCGCGAGATCGCGATCCTGTTCGCTGACATCCGCGGCTTCACCGCACTCGCCGAGGGCCGGCTTCCCTACGACGTCGTGTTTGTCCTCAACCGCTATTTCTCGGCGATGGGACGTGCGATCGAAAGCGCGGGAGGGCGCGTCGACAAGTTCATCGGCGACGGGGTCATGGCGCTCTTCGGCATCGAGAGCGGCCCCCAGGCCGGTTGCCGCGCGGCGCTCGCCGCCGCGCGGCTGATGTCGGATCGGCTGGCCGAGCTCAACCTGTCATTGCGGGCCGAGCTCGATCGTCCGTTGCGCATCGGCATCGGCATCCATTGCGGGCCGGTGATCGTCGGCGAGATGGGCTACGGCAAAGCAGCCGCGATCACCGCGATCGGCGACGCCGTCAACACCGCCAGCCGGCTCGAAGCGCTGACCAAGGATTATGAATGCGAGCTCGTCGTCTCCGACGAGACCGTCGCTCGCGCCGGTCTCGATTTGTCCGGATTTCCGCGCCACGCGATCGAGATCCGCGGCAAGCGGGAGATGCTGGCGGTCACAACCTTCGATCGCGCCGCCGACTTGCCTCCACCCGATGCCGCCCCGATCCGTCACAGCGAGCCGGCTGTCGCGACCCCCACCATTGTGCCCGCCGATCCCCGCTGACGCCCGAGGTTCGTCACTCCAACGAAGAACCAAATTTTTCTCCGACGTCACAAAATCGCTGCACAGTCGTTCACTGATTTTACCTGCAGGAGCTGAGGGAATGCCCGTTCAACCGATCAACGATTATGTCGTCGGCAGCGTGAGGAAGTTCCTGGACGCGTTAGGTTCTGATCGATGCCCAGAACAGCGTCACAGTCGATTTTTCCGGAATCGATAAATCGGAAAGAACCATCGATTTCGAGGGAAAGGAATTGAGGCTTCATCTTGTGAAGCCTGCCGGGGCAGGGCCTCGCCTCCCCAGTTTCATGTTTTTTCACGGCGGCGGCTGGGTGCTCGGCGACTTCCCGACACATCAGCGGCTGGTGCGCGATCTCGTCGTCGAGTCGGGTGCTGCAGCGGTGTTTCCCGACTACACGCCGTCCCCGGAGGCCCAGTACCCGACCGCCATCCACCAGGCCTACGCCGTCACCAAATGGGTCAGTGAGGACGGCAACGAAATCGGTGTGGACGGCCGCAAACTGGCGGTCGTCGGCAACAGCGTCGGCGGCAACATGGCGGCCGTTGTCGGCCTGATGGCAAAAGACAAAGGCGGCCCCGCAATCAGGTTCCAGGCACTGCTGTGGCCGGTAACCGACGCGGATTTCGATACCGAGTCGTACAAGGAGTTCTCGGACGGCTATTTCCTGACCCGCAACATGATGATCTGGTTTTGGGACAACTACGTGAAGGACCCCGCGCAGCGCCGCGAGAAGTATGCTTCGCCATTGCGCGCCGCCGCAGCAGAGCTGCAAGGTTTGCCGCCCGCGTTGGTGCAGACCGCGCACAGCGATGTGCTGCGCGACGAGGGTGAAGCTTATGCCCGCAGACTCAATCAGGCCGGAGTCGAGGTAATGGCGGTGCGCTACAACGGCCTGATCCATGATTGGGGGTTGCTCAATCCAATAGCAGCCGTTCCAGAAGTCCGCGCCGCCATCACCCAGGTAACGAGCGAGCTGAAAAAGCGCTTGAAGTAAACCCCGCTCGAGGTGAACGGCGCGCCGCGTTCCCGTAGGGTCAAAACCCGATAAGCTTGCTGCGATTTTTCTTTGCGCCGCCGCCCAAATCGGCGAAGCTGCCACTAACAACCCGTAACGGGGGAATGCCGGCCCAAGCTTCGGATTGGGCCGGCCGATTGAACAGGCAGCGCTCACCAGGCCTGGGAGGCCCAGCATGACCGCCGATCCAATGCCCGTCGCGACGCATTCGCAGCCGCCCTCGCTGCGTCGCATGATTGTCGCGGCAACGATCGGCAATGTGTTGGAATGGTTCGACTTTGTCGTTTACGGCTTCTTTGCCGTGACGATCGCGCAAGTGTTCTTTCCCGCCGGCGACCCGACCGTGTCGCTGTTGATCACGTTCAGCGCGTTCGGCCTCGCCTATTTCGTGCGGCCGTTGGGCGCGATCGTCATCGGCGGCTTTACCGACCGCGCCGGACGCAAAGCCGGCCTCTTGCTGTCGATTGCGCTGATGATGATCGGCACGACGTTGATGGCGGTGACGCCGGGCTACGCGACGATCGGCATTGCCGCGCCGATCATCATCACGCTGTCGCGGCTATTGCAGGGGTTTTCGGTCGGCGGTGAGTTCGGCAGCGCCGTCAGCTTTCTGGCCGAGCACGGCGGCGGGCGACGCGGGTTCGCGGCGAGCTGGCAATTCGCCACCGGCGGCATGATCACCGTTCTCGCCTCGCTGTTCGGCCTCACCTTGACAACCTTGTTGACCCACGAGCAGCTCGTCGATTGGGGCTGGCGGATCCCTTATGTCTTCGGGATGCTGGTCGGCCCGGCCGGGCTCTACATCCGCGCGAAAGTCGTCGAGACGCCGGAATTCGTCGAAGCCGAGCTGCCACCCACGGTCCCGATCAGCGATCTGTTGCGCCGGCACCCGTTGACGGTGCTGCTGGGGCTCGGCATATCGATCATCTCGAACAGCTCATTCTACATCCTGGCCTACATTCCGACCTACGGACAGAAGACATTGCACTTGCCGGCGTCGACCGGGTTCACGGCGACCTTGGTCGGAGGCGCGATCCTGGCGATCGGCTGCCCCCTCTTCGGCCACTGGTCAGACAGGATTTCGCGACCGCTGCTGATGGTGATCGCATGCTGGCTGTTCGTGCTGACCTCCTACCCGTCCTTCTGGCTGATGGCCGCTTGGCCGTCGCTGGCGGCCTGCATTATCGCCGTCGGCTGGCTCCAGCTGGTCAAGGCCGGCTACAGCGGCGTCTTGCCGTCATTGCTGTCCGAGCAGTTCCCGGTCGAAGTCCGCGCGATCGGCGTGTCTTTTGGCTTCAGCACCGCGGTGTCGATCTTCGGCGGTCTGGCGCCGCTCGTCGCGACTTGGCTCATCGCACAGACCGGCGATCCGCTGTCGCCGAGCTATTACCTGATCTTCACGGCTCTGCTCAGCCTCGTCGCGCTGGTCGCGATCCAGTGGCGCCGTCGCCGCGCGACCCGACTCATACCGGCGCCGCTGACGGCGTAGGTTGCGCGACGCTGGCGACTCGTGCTCACGACCGAGTTGCCCTCGGCCGAGGATCCCCGGTCGCGGCGCCAGTGAAGAACGCCGAGGTTCGGCCAACACCGCGTTTCTGCTTTAGCGCCCGCACCGGCCGCCGTTGACGAGCCGAGGTGGCGGTGGAACCGACTCCGGACATGGCCTTCGTGCCGCGATCAAGAATGGACCCGCCGCCCCGGAGCTTTGCCGCCGATGCGGCATGACTGCATCATGGTCCCGATCCGCCTCCGATCGACCGAAGACAAGTTTGTGGCGCGATCTCGGCGCCAGTGGCGAGCCCCTCGGATCATCATCCAGAATGCAAACGGTTACAAAATCCCGCTCGCCGCCTGTGGGCGCCACAGCCAACCGAGAAAATCGAAATATCAATCGGAACATCACCACACGCGGCTCCGCCTGTGGCCCAAAGCCACCCCTTGACACCGAAAGCGCCATACAAGTCCGCGCAAGACGACTCGGGTTGGTTCCTACGAGCCCAGGAGCAATCCGGCCGCGATGGCTTCGGCGTGACGGAGAAAACGGCGGTTTGGGGCGCTCCGCGGTCGGTTTGCGAGGCGTTCGTGGGCCAGTGACAAGGCAATGTCGCGCTGACCGGCGCGCAGGGCGGCCTCGGTCAGGGTCCAGTCGACGATATCGCGTTGCGCGTGGCTG
>VAZT01000268.1 GCA_005884825.1 Alphaproteobacteria bacterium | reverse complement strand
TCTCGATCCTCGCCGGTCTCGCCTGGGATCGCGGTCTGATCGGCGATCCGCACGAGAGGGTCCGCCTTAGGGTCGACGATGGCGGGTTCGATCCGCCGCACAACGACGCGATCACCTGGGACCACCTCTTGCAGCAGACCTCGGAATGGGAAGGGGCGCTGTGGGACAAGCCGGACCAGATCGACCGCAACCGAGCCGTCGGCGGTCGCGCGGGCACGGCGCCCAAGGGCAGCCATCGCGATCTGCGGACGCCAGGCGAATTCTGGGAATACAACGACGTCCGGGTCAACCGGCTGAGCCTTGCCCTGCTGCGGGTCTGGCGGCGGCCACTCCCCGAGGTGTTCCGCGAGCTCGTCATGGATCCGATCGGTGCTTCACCGGAGTGGGAATGGCATGGCTACCGCAATTCTTACGTCGAGATCGACGGGAACCTGGTGCAGTCGGTCTCGGGTGGCGCGCATTGGGGCGGCGGAGTTTTCATCGGCGCCCGCGACCAGGCGCGGATCGGGCTGATGCTGCTCAGCCGCGGCATGTGGGGCGGCCGCCGCATCCTCTCGGAAGCCTGGATCGAACGGATGCTCGAGCCTTGCCCGCTCTACGCCAATTACGGTTATCTGTTGTGGCTCAACACCGGGCGCGCCCTTTATCCGAGCGCCTCGGCGCGGAGCTATTACGCGCGCGGCGCCGGCGGCAATCTGACCTGGATCGATCCGGAAAACGACATCGTCGCGGTATTGCGCTGGACCGATCCCGCCGCGATGGACGGGTTCATGAAGCTGACGATGGCGGCCGTCACGAGCTGACCAAATGAAGTCCACGATGGAGCATCCATGCTGACGCTGTATTTCTCACCGGGGTCGAGCTCGATGGCCGTGCACATTGCGTTGCACGAAATCGGCGCCGATTTCGAGCGCCGGTTGGTGTCGCTCGCCAAGGGTGAGCAACACAAACCCGAATACCTCGACGTCAATCCGGAAGCCAAAGTGCCGACCTTGCTGATCGATGGCCGGCCGCTGACCGAAGTCGCGGCGATCCTCTATTTTCTTGCCAAACGCTTTCCCGACGCCGGGCTCTGGCCTTTCGGCGGCCTTGAAGCCGAGGCGCAGGCGATATCGTGGATGTCGTTCATCGCGTCGACAATCCATCCGGCGCGGCGGATCGGTCCCGAGCGCTGGCGGGAGGTGTTCGGCATCGCCGAGCGGCGATTGGCCGGCAGAGAATGGACGGTCGGGCGCTATTCGATCGCCGATATCCATTTGTTTCGGCTCTATTGGCGGTTTGTGAATTCGCTGAAGCCGAACCTCGGCGACTTCCCCGGCCTGTCCGCTCACTACGAACGGATGATGGCGCGGCCGGCGGTGCGGCAGACCCTCGAGATCGAAAGCGCGATCGGCTACGCCTTGCCGCAATAGCGGGGAGCACGTCCGTCCTTCATCTCGTTAGCACGGGATGAAGGCGTTGATCGTCTTGAACCCCCGCGGCGGCAAGCTCGCGAAGCTAGGGATCGATTGGGCGAGGCAACAGATCGCGGCTCGCTGCGCGGCGAACAATCTCGACGCTACGATCGCTGTTGTGCCAGACGGCGGGATCGCCGATCGAATAAAGAGCGAGATTGCCGCCGGCCCGGAAGGCGCGCGGTCGGGTTTCGACAGGGTCGTAATCGGTGGCGGAGACGGCAGTGTTCGAGCCGCCGCGTCGGTGCTTGCCGGCTCGGGTATCCCCTTGGGCATCTTGCCGGTTGGCACGTTGAACCACTTTGCGCGGGATCTGGGGCTGCCTCTCGACCTCGAAGGCGCGGTCCGGCTCATCGCGTCCGGTCGGGACCGCCTGGTCGATGTGGGCGAGGTGAACGGGCGCGTGTTCCTGAACAATTCGTCGCTGGGCATCTATCCGGATCTCGTTGCAGAGCGCGACCGGTACCGCCGCCACGGCCCCGCCCGGTGGTTTGCGGCAGCGCTTGCTCTCTGCCGCGTAGTTTGGTGGCTGCCTCGACCCAGGGTCCGTGTCCTTGCCCCCGGTTGGGAGGCGGTGCGGCGAACGACCTGCCTGTTTATCGCCAACAACATGTACCAGCTGGATGCGTTTGCCGACGCTACGCGGCTGCGGTTGGATACCGGTAAACTGTGCCTTTACATTGCCAACCGGGAAAGCCGACTGGCATTCCTGGTGCTTGCGATCCGCGCTTTGCTCGGTCGTCTCAAACCAGAGCGTGACTTTATCCAGGCGAGCTTGGAGTGGGTGGAGATATCGGTGCGACGACGTCGCGTGCGCGTGGCGCTCGACGGCGAATCGCTGGTTTTTCGTCCGCCGCTGCATTACCGCATTCGACCGGGCGCGCTGCGCGTGATTGTCGCCGAGCCGGGTTTGTCATGAGAACGATTGCCCATCTCTCCGATCTGCATTTCGGGCGGCACGACGAGACCACGGCCGAGCGCTTGCTGGCCGACATATCCGGGGCGCAACCGGACCTCACTGTCATCACCGGCGACCTGACGCAGCGCGCCCGCCACCGGCAGTTCGCCGCCGCCCGCGCCTTTCTCGAGAAATTGCCCCGGCCAGTGGTGGCCATACCCGGCAACCACGACGTGCCGCTCTACGACATCGTCGAGCGCTTTCTGGGACGGCTCGCCCGATACCGCCGCTATATCAGCGCAGAATTGCAGCCGTTTTTTACCGATGACGAAATTGCACTGCTGGGCCTCAACACTGCACGCTCCGCAACCTTCGCTAACGGCCGGATCTCGCATCGTCAATCAGCCGCGATCAAAACAGTTTTCTCCGAGGTGCCCGCCGGCCGGTTTCGCATTCTAGCGATCCATCATCCTTTAGTTGTGCCGGTTGCTGCCAATTCCGCCCCGGTCGGCCGGGCAGCGCTGGCACTCGAGGCAATAACCGAAGCCGGTGTTCGGCTCGTGCTGTCGGGGCATTCCCACCGCGCCCTCAGCGGCGACCCGGCCGGCAGCGATCTCCTCGCCAAGGGATCGATCCTCTTCGTCCATGCCGGGACCGCCATCTCGACCCGCCTTCGCGGGGAGCCGAATTCCTACAACCTGCTTCGCGTCGAGCCCGCCGCAGTGACCTGCACCGTCCGCGCCTTCGCCGGAAACAACTTTTCCAATGCCGAAACTGCCCACTACACGCTGCTCGGCGGCCGCTGGACGCGACGTCAGCCCGTCAGCCTGGAGAAGTCCTGAGGTCCATCATTACTGTACCTCGATTCCTTCGGGGCCCATCCAAAAACGGATCTGCCCCCGTAGGAATGCGAGCGCTCTCGTTCGTCCGCGATCAGCTCCTCGACGGGAGGACCGGAAGCGTGGTGCTCGAGCAGCTGGGTCTGCTCATCGAGCCGCTTCAGCGCCCCCAATTCCTCCTCCCGTCCTAGTCTG
>VAZT01000267.1 GCA_005884825.1 Alphaproteobacteria bacterium | reverse complement strand
GGCAGCACCACCGCCTCGAACCGGCTTTGCCGACGCCGCTCCGCGATCCACGCCATGCGCGCTCTTCTACCCCGTACCGACCAGGACCGCAGCAACGGCGAAATTATTCCGCGGCGACGCCGATTGTGCCCGCACGGTTGCAATCGCCATGCGCCGGCCCCACACTCGCGAACCGCAAGAAAGGAAAATGCCGATGGAAATGACGGGCGAGTTTCGCATCCCCGCTCCCCGCCAGCGCGTCTGGGAGGGGCTCAACGACCCGGAGATCCTCAAGAGCAGCATCCCCGGCTGTCAGACGATCGAGAAGCTGTCCGACACCGAGTTCACCGCCAAGGTCCTCGCCCAGGTCGGGCCGGTAAAGGCCAATTTCGCGGGCAAGGTGACATTGGCGGATCTCAACCCGCCGCAGAGCTATACGATCGCCGGCGAAGGCACCGGCGGCGTCGCCGGTTTCGCCAAGGGCAGCGCCAAGGTGAACCTCGACGAGGATGGCGCCGCGACGGTGCTGCGCTATGCCGTCCAGGCGCATGTCGGCGGCAAGCTGGCGCAGATCGGCTCGCGCCTGATCGACTCGGTCGCCCGCCGAATGGCCGAAAACTTCTTCACGCGGTTTGTCGCCGCAGTTGCGCCCGAGCAGGCGGCGGTCGCATCTGGCACGACAGCAGCAACCGAAGCGATGCCGGCGGACAGGGTCGCCGCCGACGCCCCCGTCCAGCGCGCTGCGCCGACGGCTTCCGTCGAAGCTCAACCGAACGGCGCCGCGTCGCCGGCAAGGAAGGATATCAGGCTGCCGCCCGTGCTTTGGGTAACCGGGCTCGCTGCGGTCGTCGGCGCAATGCTGTATTTCTTTACCGGCCGCCGGGTAACCCGGTAGGAAGCTTGCCGCGAAGCCTTGAGCCGGAAGCGGAGGATGCCAGGCCCGTATGAGCCAGTGAGACAGTTACCGTGTCGTCGGTCGAACCCCCGCCAGGTCGGGAACTCTATGATGCGCCGCATCTCGCTCCGAACGCGGCGAATTTTGCGCCGCTGAGCCCCTTGGGATTCTTGTCGCGCACCGCCGCGGTATACCCTGACAAGCTCGCAATCGTCCATCAAGCCGCTCGCCTCACGTACCGCGCCTTCTACGGACGCGCCCGCCGCTTTGCCGATGCCTTGCGCCGGCGCGGTATCGGGCGCGGCGATACGGTGGCCGTCATGGCGCCGAACGTGCCGGCATTGCTGGAGGCGCATTACGGCGTGCCGATGGCGGGGGCGGTGCTCAGCGCGTTGAATTACCGCCTCGACGCGCGCTCGATTGCGTTTATTCTGGCGCACGGGCAGGCCAAGCTGCTGATCGCGGACCGGGAATTCGCACCGATCGTCAAGAGGGCGATGAACGAGCTTGCGGCTCCAATGCCGCTCGTCGAAATCCATGACGGCGTCGGGGACGCATCGCTCGGCGGGACGAAATACGAGCACTTCCTCGCCGAAGGCGATCCCGAGGCTGCCTGGTCGGGGCCGCAAGACGAATGGGAGCCGATCGCCCTCAACTACACTTCGGGCACGACAGGTGATCCAAAGGGCGTCGTGTACCATCATCGCGGCGCTTTTCTGAACGCGCTCGGCAATGCAATCACGTTCGGGCTCGACCGCGACTCGGTCTATCTATGGACCCTGCCGATGTTTCACTGCAACGGCTGGACCTACCCCTGGGCAGTGACGGCAATGGCCGGCACCCATGTGTGCCTGCGCCGGGTCGATCCCGCGGCGATTTTCACCGCGATCTCCGAGCATCGGGTAACCCATCTCTGCGGCGCCCCGATCGTGCTTAACATGCTCGTGCATGCGCCTGATACCGCAAAGCGGCGCTTCGATCATGTCGTCGAGGTCGCCACCGGCGGCGCAGCCCCGCCTTCCGCAGTCATCGAGGCGATGGAGCGGATGGGATTTCGAGTCACTCACCTCTATGGCTTGACCGAAAGCTATGGTCCCGCGACGGTCTGTGCGTGGCAGGGAGAATGGGCCAGCCTGCCGCTATCGGAGCGTGCAGCCCGGATGTCCCGACAAGGGGTCAATTACTTGACGCTCGAACGCCAGCGCGTCGTCGATCCGCAGACGATGAGGGATGTTCCGGCGGATGGAAGTACGATGGGCGAGCTGGTCTTGCGCAGCAATACGGTGATGAAGGGCTATCTGAAGAACCCGGCGGCGACCGAGACGGCGTTCGAGCATGGCTGGTTTCACACCGGCGACCTCGCGGTCCGTCATCCCGACGGCTATGTCGAAATCAAGGACCGCTCCAAGGACATCATCATCTCGGGCGGCGAAAATATCTCCTCGCTCGAAGTCGAGGATGCCCTCTACCGCCATCCGCAGATCATGGAGGCGGCGGTCGTCGCCAGACCCGACCCGGTCTGGGGCGAGAGCCCGTGCGCCTTTGTGACGCTCAAACCCGATGCCGGCCCGGTATCGGCCGACGACATCATCGCCTGGTGCCGCACCAAACTCGCGCATTATAAAGTGCCACGGACAATCGTGTTCGGTCCGTTGCCCAAGACCTCGACCGGCAAGATCCAGAAATTTGAGCTGCGCGACCGCGCCAAGGAGATTGCTCCGTGACGGAGCTGCCAAGCTTCGATCTCACCGGCCAGGTGGCGCTCGTGACCGGCGCGTCGAGCGGGATCGGCCGGCACCTTGCCGAGCTCCTCGCCGCCGCGGGGGCCAAGGTGGCGCTCGCCGCACGCCGAACGGATCGCCTTGCCGAGGCGGCCGGCGAGATTTCAGCCGCCGGCGGCCACAGCTTGCCGATTGCCTGTGACGTTACCCGGTCCAGCAGCGTCGCCACTGCTGTTGCCACCGCAGAGAAAGAGCTCGGGCCGTTGAGCATCCTGGTCAACAATGCCGGCGTCGTCGTCAGCAAGCCGGTGCTGCAGCATACCGAAGAGGAGTGGGATTACGTCGTCGACACCAACCTAAAGGGCGCCTGGCTGATGGCGCGCGAGTTCGCCCAACATCTCGTCGAGCGGCAGCGGCCCGGGCGGATCGTCAACATCGCCTCCGTGCTCGGTGAGCGCACCATCGCCAGCGTGCCGAGCTATACTGCGGCAAAGGCGGGCCTGATCCACTTGACCCGGGTATTGGCGATGGAGCTGGCGCGCTACGGCATTCTCGTCAATGCGATCGCGCCGGGCTATATCGAGACCGATTTCAATCGCGATTTCTTTCGTTCCGAGGCGGGCAAGAGGCTCGAAGCACGCAT
>VAZT01000266.1 GCA_005884825.1 Alphaproteobacteria bacterium | reverse complement strand
ACGGAGCCTACCCGCTTTACGGCGCGGTCATCCTTTCGCCGGACCAGAACCTCGGCGCTGCGCTCGGCGCGCGCGACGGCAGTTACGGAGCGGCGGTCGACCCCGCCATCCTCGGCCGGCTCGGTCTGACGATCGGCGAGCGCATAAAGATCGGCGACGCGGTCTTGCAGATCCGCGCCACGATTATGCGCGAGCCCGATGCCGCAACGGGGGGCCTGATTTTCGGGCCGCGCGTGCTGATCTCCGACCAGGCGCTCGCCGCAACCGGACTGATCCAGCCCGGCGCCCTGGTGACATATCGTTACCGGCTGCGGTTCCCTCCTGGGTTCGACGCGGCGGCCTGGGCCAATTCGGCACAAGCCGCGTTCCCCGAGGCGGGCTGGCAGATTCGCACCTTTGGCGAGGCCTCGCCGTCATTACAGCGATTGATCGATCGCGTCGGTCTGTTTCTGAGCCTGGTCGGGTTGACCTCTCTGCTGGTCGGCGGCGTGGGGATCGGAAATGCGATCGGCAATTACATCGCCGGCAAGACTTCGACGATCGCGACCCTCAAATGTCTGGGAGCCCCGAACCGGCTGGTTTTCGCCGCCTATCTCTTCGAGGTCTTGGGATTTGCTATCCTCGGCATTGCCGTCGCCCTGCTCCTAGGTGCGCTGGCGCCGATCGCCGCCGCGCCTTTGTTGTCCGGGGTGCTCCCGGTCTCCCTTCGTTTTGCGATCCATCCGGCGCCGCTGGCTCTGGCGGCGCTGTTCGGATTTTTGACGACGCTGCTCTTCTCGCTCTGGCCGCTCGCCGGAATTGGCCGGATTTCCGCCGGCGCGCTGTTCCGCGACACCGTCGATCGGGCGCGGCGCCGGATCCCGCCCGGCATAATCGCGGCGACCGCCACCCTGGCGCTCGGGCTCGCAACGCTGTCGATCGTTACCGCGCACGACCGGACTGTCGCGCTGTGGTTCGTGGGCGGGGCGATTGCCGCCTTTGCATTGTTCGAGGGGGCGGGAACAGCGATCCTCTGGGTCGCCAGACGAGTCGGCCGGCCGCGCCGGCCGGTGCTGCGCCTCGCGCTGGCCAATCTGCATCGGCCGGGAGCCCCGACCGCACAAATCGTCCTCTCGCTCGGGATCGGGCTTACCGTGCTGGTCGCCGTCGCGCTCGTCGAGGCCAATCTTTCGCATGAGGTCGAGACCAAAGTGCCGGCCGAGGCGCCGGCGTTTTTCTTCATCGACATCCAGCCCGATCAGCTCGCCGGCTTTGATGCGTTGGTGCGCGCCACCCCCGGCGCGCGGTTCGATCAGGTGCCGATGATGCGCGGCCGCATCACTCGGCTGAACGGCGTACCCGTGGAAGAGGCGGCGGTCGCGCCGGAAGCGCAGTGGGTGCTGCGCAGCGACCGTGGTCTCACTTATTCCGCGAGTATGCCGCAAGGCTCGCGCCTCGCGGCCGGCGCTTGGTGGCCGTCCGATTATCAGGGCCCGCCGCTCGTCTCGTTCGATGCCGCGCTGGCCCGCGGCATGGGCCTTAAAGTCGGTGACACGCTGACTGTCAACCTGCTCGGCCGCGAAATAACCGCCACGATCGCAAATCTGCGCTCGGTCGACTGGGAGCGGCTCGGCATCAACTTTGTCATGGTGTTTGCGCCTGGAACGCTCGAGCATGCGCCGCAGACCCATCTCGCCGCCGTCTATCTGCCCCCGGCCGAAGAGGAAGACCTGGCGCGTGCGGTGACCGAGCGCTTCCCCAATATCTCGGCGATCCATGTCCGGGAGGCCCTCGCCGCGGTCAATCGCATCATCGGCATGATCGGGAGAGCGGTTCGCCTGACTGCGCTGGTGACGGTGGGCGCCGGGGCGCTCGTCCTTGGCGGCGCGGTCGCAGCCGGACATCGGCGCAGGGTTTACGACGCGGTCGTGCTCAAAGTGTTGGGCGCTACGCGCGGGGTGATCACGCGGGCTTTTCTGATCGAGAACGGGATCACCGGCGTGCTCGCCGCGCTGGTGGCAGGCGCTCTCGGTACCATCGCCGCCTATTTCCTGGTGACCCGGCTGATGAAGCTCGATTGGGTTTTTCTGCCGGTCCCGCTGTTGTCGACGGTGACGCTCGCCGCGTTGCTGACTGCGGCGCTGGGTTTTGCCGGAACCTGGCGCGCGCTCGGCGCAAAGCCGGCGTCCTACTTACGGAACGAATAGCGTTTCCGTAAAGGATCTTGCTCAGATACCCCGCCGCGGGTGCGTATTGAAAAGATCTTGTTTTGTGCCAATATCGCAGCCACGAGGAATCTCCCTCGCTCTCGCTTCTCTCCTTGGAGGGGGTTTATGGCTTTAGGTTCGCAGCCCCGCTGGACGGTGCGGTCGGCGGACGTCGGGGTCGGCATCGATGTCGGCCTGCGGGACTACATGCTCCGCGTCTACAACTACATGGCGTCGGGGCTCGCGCTCACCGGTATCGTAGCCTACGTCGCGGCCTATTCGGGCTTTTACGAGTCGATCGCGCGGACACCGCTGATCTGGCTCGTCATCCTGGCGCCGCTCGGCCTGGTGATGCTGATGAGCTTTGGCGTGCAGCGGATGCAGGCGAGCACATTGCAGCTCGTTTTCTGGCTCTATGCCGGGCTGATGGGTTTGTCGCTCGCCATGGTGTTCCTGGTGTTTACCGGGGCCAGCGTCGCGCGCGTCTTCTTCATCACCGCCGGCACCTTTGCCGCGATGAGCCTCTACGGCTATACGACACGGCGCGACTTGTCGCAGTTCGGCTCATTTTTGTTCATGGGGCTGATCGGCATAATCATCGCCTCGCTGGTCAACATGTTCATCGCCTCCTCGGCGCTGCAGTTCGCGATCTCGGTGATCGGCGTCCTCGTCTTCACCGGCCTGACCGCGTGGGACACCCAGCAGATCAAGGAGATGTACTACGAGGCCGACGGCTCGGAGATCGCCGGCAAAAAGGCGATCATGGGCGCCCTGCGGCTCTATCTCGACTTCATCAACCTCTTCATGATGCTGATGCAGCTGATGGGCACCCGGCGCGACTAACCGCAGCTGAAATTCTGAATGACCTCGATCGGCCGGGCCTCGCGCCCGGCCGATTTATTTTAATGCGCCTCGTCCCAGCTCTTGGCGCAGCCGGTCTCGACGACCAGCGGCACCGAGAGCTCGCAATGCGGCGCGCAGGCGCCTTCCATGACTGCCTTGACGACCTGCGCGCCCGTTTGATGATGTCGGCGGCCGAGCCCTGGAGGGGCGCGTTTATCGCCTGCCGCTCGGCCCCCGCGCGGCGGGCCGGGTTGGCATCGCGGATGCCGGGGATGAAGCATTTGCGCCCGAAGATCGTCTCGACATAGCCGGTGCGGCGGCAATCGGTTTTGATCCGCTCCATATAGGCGCGGATCGCCGGGAAGCGGTCGAAATAGGCGCGGATATAGGCCCCCGCCTCGCTTTGCGGCACGCCGATTTGCGCCCCGAGGCCAAAAGCGCTGATGCCGTAGATGATGCCGAAATTGATCGCTTTCGCGCGCCGCCGCGTGTTGGCGTCCATCGCGGCGAGCGGCACGCCGAAGACCTGGCTCGCCGTCAGCGCGTGGATGTCCACCCCGTCGCGGAACGCCTGCTTCAGCTCGGGCACGTCGGCGACATGGGCGGCCAGCCGCAATTCGATCTGGCTGTAGTCGGCCGACAACAGCAGATGGCCCGGCTCGGCGACGAAGGCACGGCGGATGCGGCGGCCCTCCTCGGTGCGGATCGGGATGTTCTGCAGGTTGGGATTGTTCGACGAGAACCGTCCCGTAGCCGCCACGGCGAGCGCGTATGAGGTGTGCACCCGACCGCTGTCGCGGTCGATTTCCTCGGCAAGCGCGTCGGCGTAGGTCGATTTGAGCTTGGTCAGCTGGCGCCATTCGAGGACATGCCTCGGCACCTCGTGCAACGGCGCGAGCTCCTCCAGGATCGAGGCGTCGGTGCCGTAGGCGCCGGTCTTGCCTTTTTTGCCGCCGGGCAGCCCGAGCTTCTCGAACAGCACGTCGCCGAGCTGCTTGGTCGAGCCGATGTTGAAGTCGTTGCCGACGGCGCGGAAAATCGCCTGCTCGAGATCGGCAATGCGGCGCGTGAAATCGCGCGACAGCTCGGCGAGGGCCGTCGGGTCGACCTTGATGCCCTCGCGCTCCATCGCCGCGACGACCGGAACGAGGGGCCGTTCGATCGTCTCGTAGAAGGCGGTCATCCTGTCGCGAACAAGGCGCGCCTTGAGGAGCATGTGCAGGCGCAGCACCGCGTCGGCCCGCTCGGCCGCGAAGTCGCGCGCTCTCTCAGGGGCGACTTCGGCAAAGGCGATCAGGCTCTTGCCCGTGCCGACCAACTCTTTCAGGGGGACCAGCTCGTGCTCGAAGCAACGCCGGACCACATTCTCGATCGTGTGCTCGAACTGGCCGCCGTCGAGCACGTAACACATCAGCATCGTGCAGTCATAAGGCGCCGGTGTGACGCCATAGCGTGACAGCAGATGCGCCGTGGTCTTGAGATCGTGGCCGATCTTGAGAACCCCCGGATCCTCAAAGAGCGGGCGCAGTTTCTCGATCGCCAGCTCCAGCGTCAGCTTGCCCTCACCCGCCTCGGCAATCCCGCCCATAAGCGGCAGGGAGGGGGCCTCGGCCTCGGCTGCGCGATGGCCGACGGGCACATAGGCCGCAAGGCCGGGCGCTAGCGCCAGCGCGATCCCGCACAAGGCCGGGCGAGAGCCGGCGACGCTGCTGCCCTCCGCCCAGATCGCGACTTTACCTGCCTGCTGCGCCGCCTCGATCCAGTGGTCGAGGCCCTCGACCGTGTCGACCACCGCATAGGTGCGCGGCGCGGTGAGGGGTGGGATTTCCGGGATAACCGGCTCCATCGGCCCTGTTGGAATGGGTGCAGTTATGTCGAGACGCCGCGCGATGCGCGATTTGAGGGCGCGCAACTCCATTTCATCCAGAAATGGAAAAAGCTTTTCTGAGTCGTATGGCTTGACTTTGAGTGCCGATAACGGGCACGGCAGCGGCACTTTGTTGTCGAGCTTGACCAATTCCTTCGATAAGCGCGCCTTGGCTTCGTTTTCGATCAACGTCTCGCGCCGCTTCGGCTGCTTGATCTCATTGGCATGCGCCAGCAGGGTTTCGAGATCGCCATAGGTATTGATCAGCTCGGCCGCGGTCTTGACCCCGATGCCGGGAACGCCCGGCACGTTGTCCGTGCTGTCGCCGCATAGCGCCTGTACATCGATGACCTTGTCCGGCCCGACCCCAAATTTCTCGCGCACCTCGGCTTCCCCGATGGGCCGATCCGTCATCGGATCGCGCATCATCACCCGGTCATCCGAGACCAGCTGCATCATGTCCTTGTCGGACGACAGGATCGTCACCTTGGCGCCCGCCTCTACGGCGTGTCGCGCGTAGGTGGCGATCAAATCGTCGGCCTCGAACCCATCCATCTCGATCCGGCAGACGCCGAAGGCGTCCGCCGCCTGCCGCACATGCGCCAGTTGCGGCGCGAGATCATCCGGCATCTCCCGGCGGTTCGCCTTGTACTGATCGTAAATCTCATTGCGGAAGCTGCGGCCGGAAGCATCGAAGATCACGGCTATGTGGTCGGCATCGGTATCCCTCAAATATTTGTCCAGCATATTGCTGAAATGCATGACGACTTCCGTCGCCATGCCATCGGATTGGCGCTGGAACCGCTCTGCCTTGGGATCCTTCGCGCGCGCAAAATAGGCTCGGAAGATGAACCCCGAGCCGTCGATCAGATATACGTGGTGCGGCGCTGCCGAAGGGGGATGCGCCGCGGCTGTCGGGCGGGGTTCGGAAACGATCGGTTCGATGATGATCTCGTCCACGGTTCCTTCACTCAGGCATTGCGCTCTTCCGACTTCCGGGGCGGTGCAGTCGCGCCGCCGGCGGGTTCTTGCATCGCGCGGTTGACAAAGAGACGGGAGCAATAAGGGCATTCGACCTTACCGTCGCGCCCAAGATTCAGAAATACCCTGGGGTGGCCGAGCGCCCCACCCCCACCATTGCAGGCAGCAACCGTCTCGTTGATGTAGATGGTTTCGAAAGGGCCCATATGCGACTGGGACATGGTTTCGGTGCCGGCCTGCGAGCCTGACCGTTTGACAAGTATGATGATACGCTTCACCGCTCCACAATCAACGATCCCCTCCAGGAAGCAGATTCGCGCTTGCGGCACCGACAAGAACGCGTGAGCCGCCGGCGACGGACAGCTTCCGGCCTTTGTGGAGGTTGGGTGGCTGCCGCACTGCTGCTGTCGGTGGGTTGCGCTCCGACGACCGACGAAGACGCGCGGCTCGCCGGCATCGGCACCGCGCGTGCGGCATCCGAGCCGCACCCGATGCCGCGTTTTACCGGAACGAGCTTTGTCGCCGCCGACGGACAGGTGCTGCCGCTCCGCAAATGGTTGCCAGATCGCCCAGTCAAGGCGGTGATCCTCGCCTTGCACGGGTTCAACGATTACAGCAACGCCTTCGAGGCCCCGGGCGAAGCATGGGCCGGGCACGGCATCGCGACCTACGCCTATGACCAGCGCGGCTTTGGTGCCGCACCCGGGCGCGGGTTGTGGCCGGGTCGGGCGGCGCTAGCCGCCGATGCCTCGACGGCATCTCAGATATTGCGCCGCCTCTACCCGGGAGTGCCGCTCTACCTCCTCGGGGACAGCATGGGCGGTGCAGTCGCGGTCGTGGCGATGACGCGGGAGAGCGGCACACCTGTTCCCGATGTCGACGGCGTCATCCTGACCGCGCCGGCGGTGTGGGGCCGCGCGACGATGGACCTCTTGCCCCGATTGGCCCTGTGGGGTGGGGTGCGCCTGATGCCCAGGCTCACCTTGACCGGGCGCGGCCTCAAGATAAAGCCGTCCGACAACATTGAGATGCTGCGCGCCTTGTCGCGCGACCCCCTGGTCATCAAAGAAACCCGGGTCGATACGATCTATGGCCTGGTCGATTTGATGGATGCCGCGCTCGATTCGGCACCGTTGCTCG